>JAUHWJ010000093.1 GCA_030424705.1 Alphaproteobacteria bacterium
CCGAATTCCTGCATCACCTCCAACGCCGTCTCCAAATCCGTGCTCCGCGTCGCCATAGACGAGATCGTGCGCGAACTCGGCCCCGAAGGCGCGCTGCATTACTGGCCCTCCTACGAGCTGGTGACGGATCTCTTCGCCGGCTGCATGAAGCATGACCGGCGGCACCCGGAGGATGCGGTGCTCGACTACATCATGATGCTGTTCGAGCGGGCCTGGTGCCGCGACAGCGCGCTGACGGAGGCGGAGATGACCGGCGGGTTCCTCCGCGCCGGCGCGGCCTCCGGGCTCTTTCCGGAGCTTCTCGGCCGCGTCGTCGAAGGGCGGCGCGCGCGGCGGCTCCGCAAGATTCTCGAGCGCGAGACGCTGGTCGAGGAACCCTCGGCCGACCGCGCGCTGAGGGCCATGCTGGCGGAGCTTCTCGCGGCGTGGGCGAGTGATTCTGGTGGGGAATCGCCTGAATTTGCGGAGAGTCCGGCGGAATCGTGAATCGGCGGCAAATCTTGTTTTTGCCGCGATTGCGAAAAGCCGAATGAAGGCGAGGCGAATTCGGGCGAAAAAAAGGCGGCCCGGAAATCCTTTCATCCGGTAACAATTCTTTAGGTGACAGCGCTGCGCGCACGACTATCTTCAGTTGCAGCGGCGTGGCCACACTCAACGCGCCGTCACCCCAACCGACCAGGCGTACCGGTCGGACCACACAGCGGGCGGCGTATTCGTCCGTAATTCACACGCGGCGCGTTCGCCCCACGCGCGCCCGATCTTCCCTCTCCGGCCCATCCCCCTCGCCGGAGAGGGTTTTACCCTGGGGCGCATCACACCTCGCCGGGTCCGCCATATTTGCCAACCGGCGCCCTCCTCGCTATGTGCTTTCTCACAGTCGCTTCACAGACGAGGATCAAGCCGCATGGCAGACGCGCCGGACGAGGGACAAGCCGCACTCGCCGAGGGGATCGGCCCGGACAATTCGCTCCTCATCCTCGACGATGACGAAGCCTTCCGACGCCGGCTCGCCCGCGCGATGGAGAAGCGCGGCTTCGAGCCCGTGATGGCCGAGAGCGTGGCCGAGGGGCTCTCCCATGTCCGCGCATCGCCGCCCGCCTACGCCGTGGTGGACCTGCGGCTGGAGGACGGCAACGGGCTCGACGTGGTGGAGGCGCTCCGCGCGGCGCGGGAAGAGGCGCGGATCGTCGTCCTCACCGGCTACGGCGCCATCGCCACCGCCGTCGCCGCCGTGAAGATCGGCGCGACCGACTATCTCTCGAAGCCGGCGGATGCGGACGACGTGACGGCCGCGCTGCTGAACCAGCAGGACCAGAAGCCGCCGCCGCCAGAGAACCCGATGTCGGCGGACCGCGTGCGCTGGGAGCATATCCAGCGCGTCTTCGAGCTTTGCGACCGCAACGTCTCCGAAACCGCCCGCCGCCTCAACATGCACCGCCGCACGCTGCAGCGGATCCTGGCGAAGCGCAGCCCGAAATAGGGGGCCCGCGCCCCGCGCGCCCGTCTCATGATTCTTGATTGGCCTGCGGATGCGGACGCAACAACGATGCGCGCCGTTCCGCTCCAGACCCGAGCCTGAGCCGGGGCCTCGCCGGCATGAGCCTCCGCCCCCGGCCTTGAGCCGGGATGTGTCGGCCACCGCCTCGATCCTCGGGGCGCCGGGATCAGATCCGGGGCCGGATAGGCCCGGGCGCTCTTTTCACTCACCCCGCCACGAGAGGGGCGCGGACGCAGCGGCAGGGGCTTCCTCCCCGCAGACGGGAGGGAGGAGAGGTTTGAGCGAGCGCCCCGTCGAAGGAGAGGCCCCCCTCAAACAAACCCGCCGTTCCGATTTCCCGAGGATCTAAGGGTCATTATCCCCTGCACACGCGTGCGCGCCGCTACCGGTCGTCCGCCATCGCCTTCGCCGGCTCCACCTCTTCCACCGCCCGCCGCGCGGCGGCGCCGATCGCCCGCTGCTCCTGCGCGGTGATCTGCCCCTCCCGCGCATGGTCCTCGAGGCCGGGGATGCGGACCGTGACCTCCTTGTGTGCGAAGTGGATCCCCTCCTTCTCGAAGAGGTTGCGGATCTCCGTGTAGACGAGCTTCCGCGTCGTCCACTGGTCGCCGGGCCGGGTCATGAACTTGACCCGGAAGATCATCGCGCTGTCCTCCATCATGTAGACGCCCTGGGATTTCAGCGGCTGGACGAATTTCGGCCCTTCGGTCGGATGCTGGAGCAGCTGCTCGCCGAGCTTCTTGATGAGCTTCCTCACCTTGTCCACGTCCGTGTCATAGGTGAGCCGCAGCGGCAGCTTCATCATCACCCAGTCCCGGCTGTAATTGGTGAGGTGCTTGATCTCCCCGAACGGGACCGTGTTGAGCGCGCCGAGATGATGACGGAGCTGGAAGGAGCGGAGGGAGATTTTCTCCACCGTCCCCTTCACCCCGCCGATGTCGATATACTCGCCCTTCCGGAAGGCGTCGTCCGAGAGGAAGAAGACGCCCGAGAGGATGTCCCGCACGAGGCTTTGCGCCCCGAAGCCGATGGCGAGGCCGACGACGCCCGCGCCGCCGAGCAGCGGCGCGATGTTCACCCCGAGCTTGGTGAGCGCCAGGAGCGCGACCGTCACCCCGATCACGAGGAGGACGAAGGAGCGGAAGAGCGGCAGGATCGTCGCAATGCGGGAGGCCGCGGCCTTCGCCCCGCCCTCGTCGCCCGGCTCCCCTGCGAAATCGTCGTTCCCGCCCTCCTCCTCGATCTTCTGGTCCATCCAGATCCGCGCGGCGTGAAAAGCGATGTAGCCGAGGAAGAGGACGTCGATCAGGTCCTGCGCGAGGTCGAGCGGCGAGTCGGGGGCGAAGGCCTCCGGCCCCGCCCAGACGCGGATCAGCGCATAGATCCCGGCGCCGAGGGCGAAAAGGCTGGCGACGCGGCGCGCTAGATCCTCGAATGTCCGCATTCCGGCGCGCTGCGAGCGCGGCGGCGCGTCGAAAACGACGGTCGCCCCGCCGCCCTCGTCGTCCCCGCCGTCATCCACGTCGCGGAGCTGGTCGCGGATCGCGCCCGTCTCCGCCGCCTCCCGCTCCGCCGCCTCGGCCCGCTCCGCCGCCTCGTTCGCCGCCCGGGCCGCGCGGGCGCGCCGGAACACCCGCTCGATGGCGTAGACCGCGACCGCATAGACGACGAGCGCGGCGAGGAGGACGATGAACGCCCCGGCCAGCAGCGGCAGGCCGAGTTCGAGCCCCATGATGAGCCGGTAGCTCGACTCGAGGAAGGCGAAGATCATGTAGGCGAGGAAGACCGGCGCCCAGAGGAACGAGGCCGCCGCGGCGATCCACGTCGCCTCCGCCCGCGGCGCGCCGCCGAGCAGCGCGGAGGAGATCGCCCGGCGCGAGCCGCGCACGAGCCCGAGGACGATGAGGAGCGAGAGCGCGCTCCCCGTCATGGAGGTCAGCGCCACCACTTCCTCGTCCACCTCGAGCGAAGCGAGCCACGCGACGAAGACCATGAAGCCGACGCCCACGGTCGCCCCCGCCGTCAGCCAGCGGTAGATCCGCCGCGCGTCCGCATCCGAAAAGGCCGGGATGCGGTAGGCCGGAAGGTAGGGAGAGACGACCATGCGCCAGAGCACGTCCACCATCTGCACGAGCACGACGGCGGCGGCGACGGCGATGACCGTCTTGATCGTGTTCTCCTCCTCCACATAGAAGCCGGAGCCGACCGTGACGGCGATCACCAGCATGATGACGAGCCCGCCGATCTGCAGCGCCACGCGCGTCGCCAGCACCGGCAGCTTGTCCACCATGCCGACCGGGTTCTGCTTCTGCACCCGTCGCATGACCGGGAGCGCGAGATAGAGCGCGAAGATCATCGAGCCCGCCCGCCCGATGGCGAGCAGGACCGCGGTGAAAAGCGCGACGCCGAGGAAATACACGCTCTCCCCGGTCGGGCTCGCGCGCGAGAGCGCGTTGTCGAGCCGGGTCCCGTAATCGGCCGCGGCGCCGAAGATTCGCCGCGCCTTCTGCTGGAAGACGCCGACCTGCTGCTGCGTCGCCGCGATGGCGGATTCAGCGCGATAGGTCTCCGCCACCGCGCCGTAATCGGCGAGCCCGGGCCCGCTCCCTTCCGGCTCGCCCTCCTCCGGCGGCGCCTCGGGGTCGCCCGCGCCGCCCGCCGCCGCCCCCGCAAGCGCGCCGTAATCCGCCGCCGTCTGCGCCGAGGCGGGGGAGAAGAGGGCCGGCCACGCCGCCAGAGCGGCGACAAGGAGGAGGGCGAGGAGCGGTCGAAGCCTCGGCAAGGCGATCTCCGGACAGGACAATTCGATCCGGCAGTCTACCCGATCCGCGGCGCGATTCATCCCCCTCTCTCATCCGATCAGAGCGCTGGCCTTTCCCCGCCTTCGGGGTTAAGGATTCCTCGAAAGGCGGCCTCGCCGCCATGTCCCGACGCAGGGAGAGCAGAGGGATGGATGATTTCGCCGGGCGCGGCGCGGGCCGGAAACGGGGGGGAGGGCGCGCGTCCGGGCGGCGGGTGCTTCTCTATTCACATGATACGTTCGGGCTCGGCCATCTGCGCCGCTCACGCACCATCGCGCAGGCGCTGACGGCGGCGGACCCGCATCTGAGCGCGGTCATCGTCACCGGCTCGCCCATCGCCGGCCGGTTCGACTTCACCGACAGGGTGGACCATGTGCGCCTCCCCGGCGTCGTGAAGCTGCCGGACGGCACCTACGCCTCGCACAATCTCGGGCTCGAGATCGAGGAGACGGTGGCGCTCCGCGCCGCGATCATCTCCGCGGTGGAGGAGAGCTTCGACCCCGACCTCATCATCGTGGACAAGGAGCCCTGGGGCTTCCGGGACGAGCTGACCCAGACGCTGGAGACGGCGAAGACCCGCGGCGCCCGCATCGTCCTCGGCGTGCGCGACGTGCTGGACGAGGCGGAAACGCTCCGCCGCGAATGGGAGCGGAAGGACGCGGCGCGCGCCATCGAGACCTATTACGACGAACTCTGGATCTACGGCCTGCCGGAAATCTGCGAGCCGCTCGCCGGCATCCCTCTCTCCGAGCGGGTGCGCCGCTCCACGCTCTACACCGGCTATCTCCGCCGGGCGACGCCGCCCTGGCCCGAGGTCGGCCTCGCGCCGCCCGACGAGCCTTACGTCCTCGTGACGACCGGCGGCGGCGGCGACGGCGCGGCGCTGATCGACTGGGCGCTCTCCGCCTACGAGACGGACCCGGACATTCCGCTCCACGGCGTCCTCGTCTACGGCCCCTTCCTCGACGCCGAGCGGCGCGCCGAGTTCGACCGGCGCGCGACGGCGCTGGACGGGAAGGTGACGGCCTTCAGCTTCGACCCGCGGCTGGAGCGGCTCCTCTCCGAGGCCGCCGGCGTGGTCGCGATGGGCGGCTACAACACGTTCTGCGAGATCCTCAGCCTCGACAAGCCGGCGGTGATCGCCCCGCGCGTGAAGCCCCGGCTCGAACAGTTCATCCGGACGGAGGCGGCGGAGCGGCTCGGCCTCGTGAAGATGCTCGACCGGGCGAGGGACGGGGAGGGGCCCGAGGTCATGGCCGCGGCGATCCGCGGCCTGACCCGGCAGCCTCGTCCCTCCGCCATCCGGATTCCGGGGCTGATGGACGGGCTGGAGACGATCACCGCCCGCGCCGCAAGCTGGGCGCGCCAGGCCGCCGAGTGACGGAGCCGCCTGCGCCGCCCCTCGCGGTCGTCCTGAAAGGCTGGCCGCGCCTCTCCGAGACCTTCATCGCGCAGGAGCTGAAGGCGCTGGAGGATCGCGGCTTCCGCTTCGAGATCTGGTCGCTCCGCTTCCCCTATGACGACCGGACGCATCCGATCCACGGGCAGGTGAAGGCGAAGGTCCGCTACCTGCCGGAATATCTTTATCAGGAGCCCTTCCGCGTCCTCCGCGGCTGGCTCCGCGCCCGCCGGATGCAAGGCTACCGCGCCGCGCGCCGCGCATGGCTGCGCGACCTCTGGCGGGACAGGACGCCCAATCGCGGCCGCCGTTGGGGCCAGGCGCTGGTGATGGCGGCGGAGGCGCCGCCCGAAGTCCGGCTCCATTACGCGCATTTCCTGCACACCCCCGGCTCCGTCGCCCGCTACGCCGCGATGATCCGCGGCGCAGCCTGGGCCGTCTCCGCCCATGCGAAGGACATCTGGACGATTCCGGACTGGGAGAAGCGGGAGAAGCTGGCGGACTGCGCCTTCCTCGTCACCTGCACGGGAACTGGCGCCGCGCATCTCGCCGCCCTCGCGCCCGAGCCCTCGCGCGTCTCCCTCGTCTATCACGGGCTCGACCTCGCGCGCTTCCCCGAGCCGCCCGAGTCGCGTCCGGCGCGGGACGGGCGGGGTGAGCCGGCGCTGATCCTCTCGGTCGGGCGGCTCGTGGCGAAGAAGGGTTATGACGACCTCCTCGCCGCCCTCTCGCTCCTCCCCGAAGGGCTCGCATGGCGGCTCGTCCATATCGGCGGCGGCCCTCTCGGCCCGGACCTGAAGGAAGAGGCGGCGCGGCGCGGCTTCGCCGACAGGATCGAATGGCGCGGCAAGCGCGACCAGACGGAGGTGATCGCCGCCCTCCGCGAGGCCGATCTCTTCGTCCTCCCCTCCAAGATCGCGGAGGACGGGGACAGGGACGGCCTGCCCAACGTCCTCATGGAGGCGGCGAGCCAACGCCTCCCCATCGTCTCCACCGCCGTCTCCGCCATTCCGGAATTCGTGGAGGACGGCGTGCAGGGCCGCCTCGTCCCGCCCGGCGCGCCGGAGGCGCTGGCCGAGGCGCTGGCCGAAATGATCGCCGACGTTGCAAAACGCACATGCCTCGCCGCCGCCGCGCGTGATAGGCTGGCGGCGGAGTTCGGCATGGAGGGGGGGCTCGACATCTTGCAGCAAAGGCTCGAAGCCGCGCTGGGCGCGCGCGCATGAGCGGGGAGGCGCCGCCGGAACGCGGCCTCATCGCGTTCTATGCGCCGATGAAGGCGCCCGACCATCCGAACCCCTCCGGGGACCGCCGCATCGCGCGCCTGATGATGCGGGCGCTGGAGCGCGGCGGCTGGAGCCCCCGCCTCGCCTCCCGCTTCCGCGCCCATCAGCGGGACGGGAACCCGGCGGCGCAGGACATGCTCTTTCAGGAGGCCGAGCGGATCGCGGACGGGCTGATCCGCCGC
>JAUHWJ010000094.1 GCA_030424705.1 Alphaproteobacteria bacterium
AAGGGCTTCTCCTACGCCATGGCGGGGCTCGACGGCGGGCGGCTCAACATCGCCGCCTCCGCGCTCGGCGGCGCGCAGGCGGCGCTCACCGCAGCGCTCCGCTATGCGGGGGAGCGGAAGGCGTTCGGCAAGTCCATCGACCAGTTCCAGGGATTGCAGTTCAAGCTGGCGGACATGGAGACCTCGCTCCAGGCGGCGCGCGTCTTCCTCCGGCAGGCGGCGTGGAAGCTGGATTCGGGCGCGCCGGACGCCACGAAGTTCTGCGCCATGGCGAAGAAGTTCGTCACCGACGCCTCCTTCGACGTGGCGAACGACGCGCTGCAGCTTCATGGCGGCTACGGCTATCTGGCGGATTACGGGATCGAGAAGATCGTGAGGGACCTGCGGGTCCACCAGATCCTCGAAGGGACGAACGAGATCATGCGCGTCATCGTCTCCCGCGCGCTCCTCGCGGAGCGGGCGGCGTGAGCGAGATCGTCATCCGGGTCGAGGGCCGCGCCGGGCGCATCACCCTCAACCGGCCGGAGGCGCTGAACGCGCTGACCTATGAGATGCTCCGCGCCATCGATGCGGCGCTTGACGGTTGGGCGAAGGACCCGGCCGTCTCCCTCATCCTGATCGACGCGGCGGGGGAGCGGGCTTTCGCCGCCGGGGGGGATATCCGCGATCTTTACGCCACGGGGCGGGCGGGAGATTTCGCTTTCGGCAAAGCCTTCTGGGCTTTTGAATACAGGCTGAACGCGAAGATAGCGCGCTATCCGAAGCCCTACGTCGCCGTCATGCACGGCTTCGTCATGGGCGGCGGCGTCGGCGTCTCAGCGCTCGGCTCGCACCGGGTGGTGACGGAGGGGACGGAGGTCGCCATGCCGGAATGCGGCATCGGGCTCGTTCCGGATGTCGGCGGTTCCTGGCTCCTCGCCAACGCGCCGGGGCGGGCGGGGGAATATCTTGGCATGACGGGCGCGCGGATGGGGCCGGCGGATGCGATCCATGCCGGCTTCGCCGACGTTTTCGTGCCGAAGGACCGGCTGGAGGCGATGAAGGCGAAGCTGGCGGAGACGGGCGACCCGGCCGTCATCCAGTCCTTCGCCGCCGCCCCGCCGCCGGGGGAGCTGGACTATTTCCGCCTCCCCATCGACGACGCCTTCGAGGCGTCCTCCCCTGTCGAGCTTGAGGCGAAGCTGGAGGAGGGGGAGCGCGCCGGGCTGCCCTGGGCGACGGCGACGCTGAAGGCGCTCCGCCGCGGCTGCCCGCTCTCCGTCGCCTGCGCCATGGAGATGATCCGCGCCGCCCGGCACATGACGCTTGAAGAGGCGCTGGCGCAGGAATACCGCTTCACGGCGCGCTGCATGGAGCAGGGCGAGTTCCTTGAAGGCATCCGCGCCGCGGTGATCGACAAGGACCGGAAGCCGCAATGGGCGAAGCCCCGGCTCCGGGACGTGACGGCCAGGGACGTCGAGGCGATGCTCGCCCCGCTCGGGCCGGACGAGCTGAAACTCTGAGGGGGGACGCCATGAAGATCGGATTCATCGGCCTCGGCAACATGGGCGCGCCGATGGCCGCCAATCTCGCGAAGGCCGGGCATGAGGTGACGGGGTTCGACGTCGCAAGCGTCACGGTCGAGGGCGTGGCGAAAGCTGCGACCGCGGCGGAGGCCGCCTCGGGGCGGGACGCGGTCATCACGATGCTGCCGAACGGCGCGATCCTCTCCGCGGTTATGGCGGAGATCGCGCCCGCGGCCCGGAAGGGCGCGGTGCTCATCGACTGCTCGACGGTGGACGTCGCCGCCGCGCGCGCCGCGCATGAGGCCGCGGCGGCGGCCGGGCTCCTCTCCGTCGACGCGCCCGTCTCCGGCGGCGTCGGCGGCGCCGCGGCGGGGACGCTGACCTTCATGTGCGGCGGATCGGACGAAGCCTTCGCCGCCGCGAAGCCGCTCTTCGAGGTCATGGGCCAGAAGGCCGTGCATTGCGGCGGGCCGGGCGCGGGGCAGGCCGCGAAGATCTGCAACAACATGATCCTCGGGGCGACCATGATCGTCACCTGCGAGGCCTTCGCGCTGGCCGACAAGCTCGGCCTTTCGCGGCAGGCGATGTTCGACGTGGTGAGCACGTCGAGCGGCTATTCCTGGTCGATGAACGCCTATTGCCCGGCGCCGGGCGTGGGCCCGAAATCGCCGGCGGACAACGACTACAAGCCCGGTTTCGCCGCCAGCCTGATGCTGAAGGACCTGACGCTGGCGCAGGCCGCCGCCGCCGACGCCGGCGCCGCGACCCCGCTCGGAGAACATGCGCGGGCGCTCTACGAGGCGATGGTGGCCGAGGGCGGCGGGGGGATGGATTTCTCCGCCATGCTGAAACGACTCGGATCGATGGAAAGGAATGCGGGATGAGCGAGGCTGTCATCGTCGAGCGGAAGGGGCGCGTCGCGATCCTCCGCCTCAACCGGCCGCAGGCGCTCAACGCCCTGAACGCCGCCGTGCTGGAGGAGATGCTGGAGAAGGCCGGCGCGCTCGACGCGAAGCGCGAGGTCGGCTGTCTCATCGTCACCGGCTCGGAAAAGGCCTTCGCCGCCGGCGCGGATATCAAGGAGATGGCGGACAAGGACCAGATGGACATGTTCTACGGCGACTATTTCGCCGGGTGGGACAGGTTCGCCCGGCTCCGCACGCCGAAGATCGCGGCGGTGGCCGGCTACGCGCTCGGCGGCGGCTGCGAGCTCGCCATGATGTGCGACTTCATCATCGCCGCGGACAACGCGAAATTCGGCCAGCCCGAGATCAAGCTCGGCGTCATCCCCGGCATGGGCGGCTCCCAGCGCATGGCCCGCTATATCGGCAAGGCCAAGACGATGGACATGGTGCTGACGGGCCGGCTGATGGACGCGGCGATGGAGGCGGCGGAGACGATCGCCGGCTATTCCAAGCCCGCCACCATGGTCGCGAAGGAGGCGGTGGACCGCGCCTTCGAAACCTCGCTCGCCGAGGGGCTGCATTACGAACGCCGCGTCTTCTTCGGCCTCTTCGCCGGGCACGACCAGAAAGAGGGCATGGCGGCCTTTACGGCGAAGCGGAAGGCGGAGTTCAAGCACGAGTAGCGGTCACCCCGCGCAGCCGAACCCCGCGAGCCGCACGGCGCCCCCCGGCCCGAATGCCCCATCGTTCCGCTCGCTGCGGAAGACGACGGCGGCGACGGCGCCGGAAAGGTCGCGGAGCGGGCCGCCGCGCCCGTCCTCCATCGGCAGCGAGAGGACGAGCGCGCCGCCCGGCGGCAGATCCGCGAGCGCGAGGGTCAGCACCCGACCGTCCGAGCCGAGCGGCGCGGCGGCGGCGATGAAATCCCCGCCCGCCTCCGCCCGGAAGGCGGGATCGGCGGCGAACCTCGCGCCGCGCCCCGCGAGGCGGAGGTCGAGCATGAATTCGAACGGCCCTGTCGCGCAGGAAGCCTCGTTGACGAGTTCGAGGCGCGCCGCCTCCCCCTCGCTCCGGAGCGAGACGCGCATCTCCGCCGCGGCCCATCCCGGGAGGAGCGCGAGGAGGATCGCGAGAGGTCTCATCAGAGGTCCCGCGCCAGCCGGAAGCCGAGATAGATGCTTGGGCCGGCGGCCAGCGGGTCGAGCCGCCAGCCTTCCTTCACATCCGCCGCGGGCGTGATGAAGTCCGTTCCCTTCGCCACGCGCTTCACGCAATCGCCCGTCCGGCGCGGCCCGCCGTCCGCCGGGCGGCCGCGATGGTCCGCGTTCCAGCAATCCTCGGTCCATTCCGCCGCGTTGCCGTACATGTCGAAGAGCCCGTTCGCGCCCGGCCGGAACGAGCCCGCCGACGCCGTCGCCGCCGCGCCGTCCGCGCAGGGCATGACGCTGTGGAGGAGGCCGGAGCCGAAGGCCTCGTCAGCCGTCCTGTCATGGACATTGCCCCAGCCGCAGGCCGCCGCCCGCTCCGCTCCCCAGGGCGGAGCCCCGGCGGCGTAGGCCCATTCCGCCTCGGAAGGCAGGCGATAGCGCGCGCCGCTCTTCCGGCTCATCCAGTCGGCGTAGGCCGCCGCGTCGGCCCAAGAGACGCAGACGACCGGGTGATCGTCGGCCTGCTCGTAGCCAGGCGCGCGCCAGTTTCGGGCCGGATCGTGAACCCAGACGCCGAAGAGGAACCAGCATCCCTCCGCGGGCCTGTGGCCCGTCTCCGCCACGAAGCGCGCGAAGTCGCCCCGCGTCACCTCCCTTCGCTGGATCGCGAAGGGGCGGATCGCCAGCCTCTCCCCGCCGAGCCGCCCCTCGCCCGCGGGCAGGGCCGCCATTTCCGGGCAGTCCGGGCAATCCCGGAAAGTCGAGCCAGGCGCGATCCGCAGCGCGGAGCCCGGCGCCGCCATCGCGAGCTCCACGGCGTCGCCGGGGCGGGCGCCCGGCGTGAAGGCGAAGTCGCCGACGAGGGAGGAGCTTTCCCACGGCGTCTGTCGCCCGTCCGTCGCCCGGAGCACGGCGCGGCGGACGGTCTTGAACATCTCCTCGACGGGCAGGCCGGGAACCGCCATCGCCTCCGCCAGCGCCGCCGAATAGGGCGAGTTCGCGCCCGCGCCGTCCGCCGCCACTTCGCCCGGCGCGGTGGAATACGAGAGGATGGCGCCCCGCGGCGCGTCCATCCGCGCGAGCCCACGCGAAGCGCCGCGGCTGAGGCTCGGGAAGGGGTTGTTGCGGCAGGCGTCGAGGATGAGGATGGAGAGGCCGGCTCCGGCCTCCCCGATCAGGTCCAGCGCCCATTGCGCCTCAATCGCCTGATAAGGCAGGTCCGCCGCGGCATCGAGCCGGGCGCCGAGCGGCATGAGGTAATTCCGCCCCTCAACCTGAACCCCGTGGCCGGCATAGTAGAAAACGGCCGCGGCGCCGGAGCCGGCGCGCTTCAGCCGCTCCGCGAAGCTGCGCACGGCTTCCTCCATCCCGCGCCGGTCCGCGTCCGTCACCGTCTCCACCGTGAAGCCCGCCTGTGAGAGCGCCGCCGAAATCAGCCGCGCGTCGGAGACGGGGTTGGCGAGCGGGCTCTCCGCATAGCCGCCGTTGCCGATGACGAGGGCGAGCCGCTCCGCCGCCGCCGCAGGAAGCGCGGCGAGAAGGAGCAGGAGGACGAGAACGCGCATCATGCCGAAAAGGTTACCCCCCGGGTCCGCCGCTGGCCATGCGTTCCTTCACATCGGCGCGCGGCTGCGCTAAGCCGCGGGCGACAGGCGAGAGGACGGCGGCATGTTCGAAGAGCGGCTCCGGGGGATGCTGAAGCGCGGGATCCGCAAGGGCGCGCTGGAGGTCGTCTTTCCCTCCGGGCGGGAGGAGAGGTTCGGGGACGGCTCCGCGCCGGTGGCCCGCGTGCGCGTGGCGAGCGAGGCGGCGGCGCGGGCGGTCTGGCTAGACCCGTCGCTGCAATTCGCCGAGCAGTACATGGACGGGAACCTGATCGTGGAGCGGGGGGAGCTTTACGACTTCCTCGCGCTGGCGAAGAAGAACGGCGCGCGCGGCTTCGCCTCCGCCCCCGCGGCGATGCGGGAGGCCGGGCGCGTCCTCCACCGGATGCTCCGCCGGCATGTCCTGCCCGAGCGGGCGAAGAGCAACGTCGCGCATCATTACGACCTCGACGAGCGGCTGTTCCGGCTCTTCCTCGACGCCGACCTCCAGTATTCCTGCGCCTATTTCGAGACGGGCGAGGAGACGCTGGAGGAGGCGCAGCGGAAGAAGAAGCGGCATATCGCGGCGAAGATGCACCTGAAGCCCGGCCTCCGCGTGCTCGACATCGGCTGCGGCTGGGGCGGCATGGGGCTCTATCTCGCGCAGAATGCCGGCGCCGAGGTGCTGGGCGTCACGCTGGCGGAGGAGCAGCTTCGCGTCGCCGAGGAGCGGGCGGCGGCGGCGGGGATGGCGGACCGGGCGAAGTTCCGGCTTCAGGATTACCGGCAGGTGCAGGGGACGTTCGACAGGATCGTCTCCGTCGGCATGTTCGAACATGTCGGCCCGCACCATTTCGAGGAATATTTCCGGCAGATCGAACGGCTGCTGGCGCCGGACGGGGTGGCGGTCGTCCACTCCATCGTCCGGCAGAAGCCGAACCGCGCGGACCCGCCCTTCGTCGAGAAATACATCTTCCCGAACGGCCATATCCCCAGCCTCGGGGAGACGTTCCCGGCCATCGAGAAGACGAAGCTGCTGGTGAAGGACGTGGAGATCCTCACCATGCACTACGCCGACACGCTGAGGGACTGGCGGCGCCGCTTCCACGAGAACCGGGCGGAGGTGCTGAAGCTCTATGACGAGCGCTTCTTCCGGATGTGGGACCTTTACCTCATCACCTCGGAAATCAGCTTCCGCTTCGGCAAGCTGGCGAATTTCCAGATCATCCTGACGAAGCGGCATGACGAGGCCCCCCGCTCCCGCGCCTTCATTCCGGAGGCGGAGGCGCGGCTGGAGGCGGCGGAGCGGGCGGCGGGGATCGCGGCGTGAAGCCCGCGATCAAGCCCGTCGTCCTCTGCATCCTCGACGGCTGGGGCTGGCGGGAGGAGCGGGAGGCGAACGCCGTGGCCCAGGCGGAGACGCCGAACTGGGATTCGCTCGTCGCCGCGGCGCCGCCTGCGATGCTGGCCTGTTCCGGCCCCGATGTCGGCCTCCCGGAGGGGCAGATGGGGAATTCCGAGGTCGGGCACATGAACATCGGCGCGGGCCGCGTCGTCTGGATGGACCTGCCGAAGATCGACAAGGCGATCGCGGACGGGAGCTTCGCGGAGAACAAGGCGCTGCTCGATTTCGCCGCGAAGGTGAAGGCGGCGGGCGGGCGGGCGCATCTCATGGGGCTGATGAGCCCCGGCGGCGTCCACGCCCATCAGCGGCATATCGCGGCGGCGGCGAAGGCGCTGAAGGCGCTCGGCGTTCCCGTCCTCCTCCATCTCTTCACCGACGGGCGGGATACGCCGCCGGAGGCGGCGCCCGAATATCTCTCCGCATTCCTCCCGGACCTCGGCGGGGCCGGCGAGATCGCCACCGTTTCCGGCCGCTTCTACGCGATGGACCGGGACAAGAGGTGGGACCGGGTGGAGGCCGCCTGGCGCGCCATCGTCCTCGGCGAGGGCGAGGCGGCGGAGACGGCGGCGG
>JAUHWJ010000095.1 GCA_030424705.1 Alphaproteobacteria bacterium
TTCGCGTCGTCGTCGAGCGTCACGAGCCGCTTCGAGATGCGGACCTGCTCGGCATGGGTCAGCAGCGTCTCCCGCCGCTTCGGCTGCTTGATCTCCTCCGCGCGGGCGAGCAGCGTCTCGACGTCGCCATAATCGGCGATGAGCTGCGCCGCCGTCTTGACGCCGATGCCGGGCGCGCCCGGCACGTTGTCCACGCTGTCCCCCGCCAGCGCCTGAACGTCGACAACCTTCTCGGGCGGGACGCCGAACTTCTCTATCACCCCGTCCCGGTCGATCACCTCGTCCGGCTTGCCGGCGAGGCCGGGCTTGAGGAGCCGGATGCGCGGCGCGACGAGCTGCATCAGGTCCTTGTCGGAGGAGACGATGGTGACGTCCGCGCCCGCCGCCGCGGCCTGCCGGGCGTAGGTGGCGATCACGTCGTCCGCCTCGTAGCCCTCGATCTCGATGCAGGGGAGGTTGAAGGCGCGCGTCGCCTCCCGGATCATGCCGAATTGCGGGCGGAGGTCTTCAGGCGGTTCGGGGCGGTGGGCCTTGTATTCGGGGTAGAAGTCGTTGCGGAAGGTCTTCGAGGAATAGTCGAAGATGACGGCCAGATGCGTCGGCGCCTCCTCCCCCTTCAGCCCTTCCAGCATCTTGTGGAGCATGTTGCAGAAGCCGGACACGGCCCCGACCGGCGCGCCGTCCGACTTCCGCGTGAGCGGCGGCAGGGCGTGATAGGCGCGAAAGATGAAGCCCGACCCGTCCACGAGGTAGAGGTGATCGTCTTTCGTGGGCGGCATGGGGGGCTCCTTCAGGCTCGGCGGAGCATCGCCGAAGCGGCGGGATGGCTCAAGCGCCGAACACCCGCCAGGCCAGAACGGCCCGCGCCGCGCAGGTGAGAAGGCAGAGCGCTCCGAAGGCCCAGGCGAGCGGGGCGAACCATTCCGGCAGGAGGCAGAGGAGGATGAAGAAGGCGATGGTCTCGCCCCCCTCCAGCAGGCCGGCGGAGTAGTAGAGCGTCTTCACTCCCTGCGCCTTGGTCTCCATCCCCCGCTTCTCCGCCAGCACGGCGAAAGCGAGGAAGCTCGCGCCGTTGGCGTAGAAGGCGGCGAGGAGGAAGGCGCCCGCCGCGCCGTTCGCCTCCACATCCGCCAGCACGAAGGCGAGTGGCACCGCGCCGTAAACGACGAAGTCTGAGAGGATGTCGAAAAAGCCGCCGAAGGCTGTCGGCTTCGAGGCGCGCGCGATGGCCCCGTCGAGCCCGTCCGCCACGCGGCCGAGGAGAAGCGGCGCGAGGGCGAGGAGCGGCTCCCCGAGCGCGATCAGGAGCGCGGCGAGCAGGCCGAGGCCGAGGCCCGCCAGCGTCGCCGCGTTTGCTCCGACGCCCCATGAGGCGAGGCGCTTGCCCGCCCGGTTCAGCGGCGGGTCGATCAGGCGGCGGAGCGCGGCGTCGAACATCGTCGCGATATGCGGCGCGACGCACGCAACGGCAAGGGCGCCGTCCCTCGCCAGAAAGGCGCACACAAGAGTTTGACTCGCGCGCTGCGGGCGTAAACACTTTGTGACAATCGGGCCGACGAGAGGCCCGTGCGCGGCGCCGGCCCGGCGTTCCGCGCCAAACAGGAAGGGGAACACCTCCATGACAGCCACGCTTGTCGTCGGTATCGACGGCGGGGGAACCGGCAACCGCGCCCTCGCCCATGCCCGCAAACTCGCAAAACTGATCGGAGACTGCGAGATCGTCGTCGCCTTCGTGATCGAATGGTCGCCATTCAGCTTCCATTCGGCGGAGGAGAACGCCATCCGCCACAAGCGGCGGGAGGAGGAGATCTCCGCCGCCACGGCGCGGATCGTCGAGCCGGCGCTCGCGATGCTGCGGGAAGCCGGGTTCGCCGCGCGCGGCGTCGTCCGCCACGGCAACGTCGCCGATTGCCTGAACGACATCGCGGTGGAGGAAGGGGCGGACCAGATCGTCGTCGCCCGCTCCTCCGACGGCGGCTTCGCCGCGCGCGTCTTCGGCTCCGTCACCGCGAGCCTCGTGATGACGGCCGCCGTTCCCGTCACCGTCGTCGGCTGAGGAGAGAGCCATGAGACAATTCCTTGTCGCCGCGCTCGCGGCGCTCTTCGCCCTTCCGGCCAGCGCGCAGGAGGGCGGAATCGACGCCGCCGTGAACGAGGCCTTCGCCTCCGCGACCGGATGGTTCGTCAACTTCATCTTCGCGCCGATCCCCGGAACGTCCTTCGCGTGGATCGTCGCCTGGCTCGTGATCGGCGCCTCGGTCTTCACGATCTACTTCGGTTTCGTCCAGTTCCGCGTCGTTGGCCATTCGCTCGCGCTCGTTTCCGGCAAGTATTCCGATCCGAAGGATGCCGGCGAGGTCAGTCACTTTCAGGCGCTGGCGACCGCGCTTTCCGGCACTGTCGGGCTCGGCAACATCGCGGGCGTCGCCGTCGCCGTCTCCATCGGCGGGGCGGGGGCGACGTTCTGGATGATCCTCGCCGGGCTCCTCGGCATGGCCTCCAAGTTCACGGAATGCACGCTCGGCGTGAAATACCGGAACGAGTACCCGGACGGCACGGTCTCCGGCGGCCCGATGTACTACATCACCAAGGGCTTCACGGAGCGCGGGCTGCCGGGGGGCAAGATCCTCGCCATCCTCTTCTCTGTATTCTGCGTTCTGGGTGCGCTCGGCGGCGGGAACATGTTTCAGGCCAATCAGGCGCATCAGCAGATCTCGGGCGTCGTCGGCGACTACCCCGGCTGGATCACCGGCCTGATCTTCGCCGCCATCGTCTTCATCGTCATCGTGGGCGGCATCAAGTCCATCGCCCGCGTAACGGAGAAGGTGGTTCCGTTCATGGGCGTTCTCTATGTCGGCGTCGCGCTCGTCATCATCCTGATGAATCTGGACATGGTGGGAACCGCCTTCAGCCAGATTATCGACGGCGCCTTCACCGGCAACGGGATCGTGGGCGGCGCGGTCGGCGCGCTGATCCAGGGCTTCCGCCGCGCGGCCTTCTCCAACGAGGCCGGCGTCGGCTCCGCCGCCATCGCGCACTCGGCGGTGAAGACGAAGGAGCCGATCACGGAGGGCTTCGTCTCCCTGCTCGAACCCTTCATCGACACGGTGGTGATCTGCACCATGACGGCGCTCGTCATCATCATCACCGGCCAGCTGATGACAGATCCGGCGACCGGGCTCTACATGATCGGGGATGACGGCCGGGTGGTGACGGCGACGGGGGCGACCGGCGTCGGGCTCACCTCTGCGGCCTTCGGCTCGGTCTTCTCCTGGTTCCCCTATCTCCTCGTCGTCGCGGTGGTGCTCTTCGCCTTCTCCACGATGATCTCGTGGTCCTATTACGGGCTGAAGGCGTGGACCTACATGTTCGGGGAAGGGAAGGCGCAGGAGCTGACCTTCAAGGTGATTTTCTGCGTCTTCACGGTGATCGGCGCTGCGGCGAGCCTCGGCCCGGTGATCGACTTCTCCGACGCGATGATCTTCGCGATGGCCGTCGTGAACATCGTCGCGCTCTATCTGCTCATGCCCATCGTGAAGAGGGAGCTGGACAGCTATCTCTCCCGCCTCCGCTCAGGCGAAATCAAGCGCTTCAAGCCCTGAAGAGAAGCGTCAGGGGCCGCCGGTTCGCCGGCGGCCCGTCTTTTGCCGTCGAAGGGCGGCTCAGCCCTGCTGCTGCCCCGGCCCAACCTCCTCGCGCGGCCAGTCCGAGGCCGGGAAGATGTCGCTGGCGAGGTCGATGCGGCGGGCGGGCACGGCGCCCTGCTGCGGCATCTCGGATTGCTGCTGCCTCTGCGCCTCCGGCATGCCGGAAGCGTCCTTATGGTCGTTCATGGCCCCACACTCCTTTCACAGATCGGGCGCGCTACTAGTCAACACTGGCGCCTGACGCCAGCATGATACCCCAATAAAGGCGAAGATAGGGTGAAAACCTTCGCAGACGGTTCGTTTTCATGTCATGATTGCAAGAAGGCCGTGAGTATTCGCCTGAGGCGAACGCGCTCAGTGCCCTCCGGCGCCGTGCTTCAGCACGAAACGGCGGTCGCAATAGGGGCATTCGACCCAGCCCTTCGCGGCGTCGATGGAGAGCCAGACGCGCGGATGGCCGAGCGCGCCCTCCCCCCCGTCGCACGCGACGCGGCGGGTTTCGACTTCGACCGTCTCGGGGGCGTCTATGGCCATGTCCGGCTTCCGTTTCCTGCTGCGCCAAGCATGTAGGGGAGCCGCGGCGCGCGCGCAACATTCATCCGATGAATTCCCGTATCCGGGCGATGAGCCTTGCGCGCCCCGGCCCCGGCGTCTCCTCCGCCGCCTCCAGCCCCTCAGCCGCGAGAAGGGCGGCGATGGCGGCCTCGTCCTCGGCCACATGAAGGCCCTTCATCGAGGCGACCTGCCGCGCCGTGGCCATCTGGTGGTCGTTCCGGTGCTCTCCCAGCGCGGCGCGGCGCGGCATGATGACGAGCGGCTTCCGCGCCCCGCGGGCGGAGAGGATCGTCCCGATCCCCGCATGGGCGACGACGATCCGCGCCGCGGCGAAAGTCTCCGCGAACTCCGCCGGCGGCATGCCCGGCCGGTGGTCGAGATGCGCCCAGGCCCCCCCGCCCGGCCCGGTCTGCGCGATGACCGCCTCGTCGAGTCCGGCGGCGATCCGGTCCATTGCGTCGATCAGGCGGGGGAAGGCGAGCTGCGTGCCGACGGTGACGAAGATCATGGTCGCCTCACAGCACCGAGCCGGCGTAATCCGCGCCCTCGGCCTTCGCCACATGCTCCCACTGGCTCAGCCAGAGATGCGCGAAGCGCCGCGCGAGCCGGCCCGACATCGACATCTCCTCCGCATTCGCGACCGAATCGACCCAGATCGTCCGCGCCCCGACAAGCCGGCCGCAGGCGAGCGCGATCACGCCCGGCAGCGCGCCGGTGGAGATGACGACATGCGGGCGGAAGCGGAGCACGCGCCACAGCAGCGCCGCGACCGTCCTCAGCACCGCGACCGGCTCGTTGCGGTTGCAATCGGGCGCAAAGCCGGCGGGCGCGGCGCCGTGGCTTTCCGCCAAGCCCCTCAGCGTGGTGACGTAGAAGACGGAGCCGCCCTCGAAGGCGGGGCGCAGCAGCATCAGTTGCTGCCAGTGCCCGCCGCCGCTGGCGACTGCAAGAATCCGCCGTTCGGTCATGCCGGCCCTCCGTTCCGGACTATCTTGTCGGCTCCAACGCTCCCGCCGGTCAAGCCGCTCCGCCTTGCCGCGGCGACGCAGGCGCCGTAGCGGGGAGCAGGGGGCATAGGCTCAGGGGCTCGCATGGCTCGCATCTATCCCGTCATTCTTTGCGGCGGCGCGGGGGAAAGGCTGTGGCCCTCCTCGCGCGCGGCCTATCCGAAGCAGTTCTCGCCGCTCCTCGGTCAAGAAAGCCTTTATCAGGCGACGCTGCGGCGCCTTTCGGGGCCGGAATTCCACGCGCCGCTCGTCCTCACCGCCGCGGAGTTCCGCTTTCTGGCGACGGAGCAGGCCGCCGCGCTCGGCCTGGTGGACGCCGAGGTGCTGATCGAGCCCGCGCCGCGGAACACGGCCCCGGCGATCCTCGCCGCCGCGCTCCGCCTCGCGGACGAGCCTGAGGCGCTGATGCTCGTCGCGCCCTCGGATCATGTGATCGCGGACGAGGCCGCCTTCGCCGCTGCGCTCGACATCGGCGCCGCGGCGGCGGGCGCTGGCCGGATCGTCGCCTTCGGCGCCCAGCCCACGCGGGCCGAAACGGGATACGGCTATCTCGAACTCGCCGCCCCGGCCCCGCCGGGGGAGGCCGCCGCCGTCGCCCGCTTCGTGGAGAAGCCGGACGCCGTGCGCGCCGCCGCGATGGCGGAATCGGGCCGGCATCTCTGGAACGCCGGGATCTTCCTGATGCGGGTGGGGGACGCGCTCGCCGCCTTCGAGGCGCACGCCCCGGGACTCCTCGCCCCCTGCCGGGGCGCGCTCGCGGCCGCCGAGCGCGACCTCGGCTTCCTCCGGCTCGGCCCCGCCTGGCTGGAGGCGGAGGCGATCTCCTTCGACTACGCCGTGATGGAGAAGGCGGAGGGGATCGTCGCCGTCCCGCTCGAAGCCGGATGGTCCGATCTCGGCTCATGGGACGCGCTGTGGGAGGCGGCGCCGAAGGACGGGTCCGGCGTCGCCCTCTCCGGCGCGGCGACAGCCGTGGATTGCCGCGATGCGCTGCTCCGTTCCGAGGAGCCCTCGATGCGACTCGTCGGCCTCGGGCTGGAGGGAATCGTCGCCGTCGCGATGCGGGATGCGGTGCTCGTCGCGTCGAAGGAGCGGGCGCAGGAGGTGCGCGGCCTCGTCGCCATGCTGAAGGCGGCGGGCGCGCCGCAGGCGACGGACTATCCCCGCTTCCACCGCCCCTGGGGCTGGTACGAGACGCTCTGCCTCGATGCGCGTTTCCAGGTGAAGCGGGTGATGGTGAAGCCCGGCGGCGTGCTCTCGCTCCAGTCGCATCTCCACCGGTCCGAGCACTGGGTCGTCGTCGCCGGAACCGCGAAGGTGATTGTGGACGGCGCGGAGCGGATCGTGAGCGAGACGGAGTCGATCTACATCCCCCTTGGCGCGAAGCACCGGATGGAGAATCCCGGGAAGCTGCCGATGTACCTGATCGAGGTGCGGACGGGCGCATATCTCGGCGAGGACGACATCATCCGCCATGAGGACGCCTATGAGCGGAAGTGAGCCGAAGCCGCTGGCCGCCGTCGTCCCCAACAGCTGGGCCTTCCTCCGCGACCCGATGATCGCGCCTGCGGGCTTCCGCGACTATGACGCTCGCTGGCGCTATCCCGAAGAGATCAACCTCGCGGGGATCGAGGCGATGGGCCTCGGCCTTGCGACGCAGATGTTTGAAGCGGGGGCGGGGCCGGACATCGTGGTCGGCTGTGATTATCGCGAGTATTCGGCCGCAGTGAAGACGGCGCTGATCCTCGGCCTCGTCCGCGGCGGCGCGACGGTGCGCGACATCGGGCCCGCCGTCACGCCGCTCGCCTATTTCGCGCGGGCGCATCTCGGCGTCGGCCCCGTCGCCATGGTCACCGCCTCGCACAACCCGAACGGCTGGACCGGTGTGAAGATGGGCCTCCGC
>JAUHWJ010000096.1 GCA_030424705.1 Alphaproteobacteria bacterium
TCGCGGAGGGCGTTCCCGCCGACGTGCAGAAGAACCCGGACGTGATTGCGGCCTATCTCGGAGGGGCTTCATGAGCGCCATTCTCGAAGTGAAGGGGCTCGAAGCCTCATACGGGCAGCTCCAGGTGCTGCGCGGCCTCGATTTCGAGGTGGCGAAGGGGGGCGTGACGGCCCTTCTCGGCGCGAACGGCGCGGGCAAGACGACGACGCTGCGCGCCATCTGCGGCATGATCCGCCGGAAGGGGGAGATCACCTTCGACGGCCAGCGGATCGAGCGGCTGGGGACGGAGGACGTGGTGCGCCTCGGCGTCGCGCATATCCCGGAGGGGCGCGGCACGTTCGGGACGCTGACGACGGAGGAGAATCTCCATCTCGGCGCCATGACGCGGCCGAACAATTCGGACATCCAGGCCGATGTCGAGCGCTGCTACGGCTTCTTCCCCCGGCTCAAGGAGCGGCGGAACCAGCAGGCCGGCACCCTTTCGGGCGGCGAACAGCAGATGCTCGCCATCGCCCGCGCGCTGATGCTGCGGCCGAAGCTGATGCTGCTGGACGAGCCTTCCTTCGGCCTCGCGCCGCTGATCGTGCGGCAGATCTTCGACATTCTCGCGGATGTGAAGCGGGAGGCCGGCGTCTCCATGCTGATCGTGGAGCAGAACGCCTCCCTCGCGCTCGAACTCGCCGACCACGCCTATCTGATCGAGACCGGCTCCATCGTGATCTCGGGCGAGGCGAAGGCGATCCGCGAAGACGAGAGCGTGCGCGCCTCCTATCTCGGCTATTGAGGAGACGACATGGACCTCTTTCTCCAGCAGATCGTCTCGGGCTTCGCGACGGGCGGCATCTACGCCTGCATGGCGCTCTCGGTCGTGATGATCTATCAGGCGATCCATCACCTGAACTTCGCGCAGGGCGAGATGGCGACCTTCTCGACCTTCATCGCCTGGCAGCTGCTCGCCTGGGGCCTGCCCTATTTCGCGGTCATTCCGCTCGCCATCGGGCTCAGCTTCATCGGCGGGTTCGTCGTGGAGCGGGTGGTGTTCAAGCCGATCGAGAACGCGCCCGTCCTTTCCCACATCGTGATCTTCATCGCGCTCTTCGCGATCTTCAACTCGGCGATGGGCTTCATCTGGGACTTCTCGATCAAGCCGGTGCCGAGCGCGTTCGGGGAGGGGCCGCTCTATGAGGGCAGCCTTCTGAGCAAGCATCAGACGGGCATGATCGCGGTGACGATGCTGGTGCTCGTGCTGCTCTGGGCGTTCTTCCGCTTCACGCGGGTCGGGCTCGCGATGCGGGCGGCGGCCGCGAATCCGCAGAGCGCGCGGCTCGTCGGCATCCGGGTCAGCTTCATGACGGCGCTCGGCTGGGGCATGGCCTCCGCCATCGGCGCGGTGGCGGGCATCCTGATCGCGCCGGTCGTGTTCCTCGAGCCGAACATGATGCTCTCGATCCTCCTCTACGGCTTCGCCGGCGCGGTGCTCGGCGGGCTCACGAGCCCGCTCGGCGCGGTGATCGGCGGCTTCATCGTCGGCATCGTGGAGAATCTCGCAGGCACCTACATTCCGGTCGTGGGCGGGGAGCTGAAACTCCCTATCGCGCTCTTCCTGATCGTGGTGGTGCTGGTGGTGAAGCCGGAGGGCCTTCTGGGCCGCCGCGTGGTGCAGAGGGTCTGAGATGGCGACGAGCGAAACCTACGCCGCGGGCGCCGCGGCTGCGCCAAAACCCTTCATCACGGCGGAGCGGGTCGTCTATCTCCTGCTCTTCGTCGGGCTGGTGGCGCTGCCGTTCTTCTCCAAGGGCTTCTTCGTCTTCCAGGTGACGAAGCTCCTGATCTACGCCATCGCCATCCTCGGGCTGAACCTACTGACCGGCATAAACGGCCAGTTCTCCCTCGGCCACGGCGCCTTCTATGCGGTCGGCGCCTACACGACGGCGATCATGGTGGAGATGATGGGGGTGAACTACATGCTCACCCTGCCGGTGGCGGGGCTCATCTGCTTCGTCTTCGGCTTCCTCTTCGGCCTTCCGGCGCTGAGGCTCGACGGCATCTATCTCGCGCTCGCGACCTTCGCGCTCGCCATCGCCATGCCGCAGCTCCTGAAGCTTTCGCCGATCGAGCACCTGACGGGCGGCGTGCAGGGCGTGATCGTCTTCTCCGAGACCTTCGACCCGGATGTGCCCTTCGGGCTGCCCTTTGACCCCGGCACGTGGACCTATCTCTTCACGCTCTTCGTCGGCGTCTTCCTCTTCTGGCTGGCGCGGAACATCGTGGCGAGCCGGACGGGGCGGGCGATGATGGCGATCCGGGACAATCCGATCGCCGCGCGCTCGATGGGCGTGAACGTCGCGCTCTACAAGACGCTGGCATTCGGCCTCTCCGCGCTCTTCACCGGGATCGCGGGCGCGCTTTCCGCCATCGCGGTCAAGTTCGTGGCGCCGGACAGCTTCACCTTCGCGCTCTCCATCGTGCTCCTCGTCGGGCTCGTGGTCGGCGGGGTGGGCTGGCTTCCGGGCGCGCTGATCGGCGCGACCTTCATCGTCTTCGTGCCGAATTTCGCGGAAGAGATCTCCAAGGGGCTCTCCGGCGCCTTCTTCGGGTTCTTCCTCATTCTCGTGATCTACCTTGCGCCGCAGGGCGCGGGCGGGCTGCTCCGCGCGGGCGTGGGGCGGGTGAAACGGCTCCTCGCGAGCCGGTGACAAAGCAAACCAAGGGAGACTGACGCATGTTGACGAGACGCACATCACTCATCGCGGCGGCGGCCACGGCCCTCGCATTCGCCGCCGGACCGGGTTCGGCCGAAACGGTGGTCGGGGTCACCGACACGTCGATCAAGATCGGCAATATCATGCCCTATTCCGGCCCGGCCTCGGCCTATGGCCAGATCGGCGGCACCATCGAGAAGTACTTCGAGATGGTGAACGCCAATGGCGGCGTGAACGGGCGGATGATCGAGTTCATCACCTATGATGACGCCTATTCCCCGCCCAAGACGGTCGAGCAGGCGCGCAAGCTGGTCGAGAGCGACGAAGTCGCATTGATCTTCCAGCCGCTCGGCACCCCGCCGAACAGCGCGATCCACAAGTACATGAACGCGAAGAAGGTGCCGCAGCTCTTTGTCGCGACGGGCGCGACCAAGTGGGGCGACCCGGAGAACTATCCCTGGACGATGGGCTGGCAGCCCAACTACCAGACCGAGGCGAAAATCTACGCCCGGTACATTCTGGACAACATGCCGAACGCCAAGATCGGCATTCTCTACCAGAACGACGATTACGGCAAAGACTACCTCAAGGGCTTCAGGGACGGCCTGGGCGACAAGACGTCCATGATCGTCGCAGAGATGCCCTACGAGGTCGCCGACCCGACGGTGGACAGCCAGATCATCTCGCTGAAGGCCTCCGGCGCGGATGTGTTCTTCAACATCACCACGCCGAAATTCGCGGCGCAGGCGATCAAGAAGGCGCATGAGATCGGCTGGACGCCGACCCAGTTCCTCAACAACGTCTCCTCCTCCGTCGGCTCCGTGCTGACGCCGGCCGGCCTCGAAGCCTCCACCGGCATCATCACCGCCGGCTACCAGATGGACCCGACAGATCCGCAATTCGCGGATCATCCGGAAATGGTCGCCTGGCGCAAATTCATGGATGAGTTCCACAAGGACGGCGACAAGACCTCCAACTTCACCGCCTATGGCTATGCCGCGGCAGCGACGCTGGAGCAGGTCCTGAAGCAGGCGGGGGACAATCTCAGCCGCGAGAACATCATGAAGGAGGCCGCGAACCTCCGTCAGGTGCGCATTCCGCTGCTGCTGCCGGGGGTGACCATTTCCACCTCGCCGACCGATTTCTACCCGATCGAGTCGATGCGGCTGCAGCGCTTCAATGGCACGACCTACGAGTTCTTCGGCGACGTGATCGCCGCCGAGAGCAGCTGATCCCGCGCAAGGCGGGGATTTGGCGGCCGCCCCTTCGGGGGCGGCCGTTTCCGTTTCAGCCCTGCATGAAGCGAAGCGCGGTGGCGGCCAGCGCCTCCCCGTCATCCTCCTGCAGGAAGTGCCCCGCGTTTCCGATGGTCACGTGCGGCTGGCCGGCGGCGCCGGGCACGCGGCGGCGGAACGCCTCGGCTCCGTGAGCCGTCACCGCGTCCTTGTCCGAGAAGGCGGTGAGGAAGGGTTTCTCGAAGCGTTCGAGCGCGGCCCAGGCGGCTCGGTTGGCGGCGCTCGCCGGATTGTCCGGCGTGATCGGGACGAGGGCGGGGAAGGCGCGGGCGCCGGCCTTGAAGCGCTCGTCGGGGAAGGGGGCGTCATAGGCGGCGCGGATTTCCGGGGTTATTCCCCTCGCTGTGCCTCCCTGCACGATGCCGCCGACGGGGAGTTCCGGAACCTCCTGCGAGAATTTCAGCCATTTGAGGAAGGCCGGATTCTCCGGCTCGTCCCCCGTCGGCAGGAAGGTGTTTGCGGCGACGACGCGGGCGAAGCGCCCGCCCTCCTCCGCGACGAGGCGGAGGCCGAGCAGCCCGCCCCAGTCCTGACAGATCAGCGTGATCTCCCGGAGGTCGAGCGTGGCGAGGAAGCCTTTCAGCCAGTCGACATGCGCCTGATAGGTGTAGGCGGCCCGGTCAACCGGCTTGTCCGACCTCCCGAAGCCGAAGAGGTCGGGCGCGACGGCGCGGAAGCCCGCCGCGGCGAAGAGCGGGATCATGCGGCGGTAGAGATAGGACCAGGTCGGCTCGCCGTGCAGCATGAGGACGGGCGGCGCATCGCGCGGGCCTTCGTCCACATAGTGCATCCGCATCCCGGCGACCTCGACATATTGCGGGGCGAAGCTCCAGCCGGGGAGGTTGGCGAAGCGCTCTTCGGACGTTCTCAGAATCTCCATGTCGGGCTCCTCCTGTGGCGCGATTTGCGCTCTTGCGCCGCCGCCGCGGCTCGGGGCAGGAAAGCGCAACTTCGTGACAGGGGAAAGCGGCATGACCTTCCGGACCATTGACGATCTCGCGATGACAGGAAAACGCGTCCTGATCCGCGTCGACCTCAACGCGCCGGTGAAGGACGGCGTGGTGACCGACGCGACGCGGCTTGAGGCGGTGGGCCCGACGATCCGGGACGTGATCGCGAAGGGCGGGAAACCGGTGCTGCTGGCGCATTTCGGGCGGCCGAAGGGGAAACCGGACCCTGCGCAATCCCTCGCCCCCATCGCGCCGGCGCTGGCGGCTTCGATCGGCGTTCCGGTGGTCTTCTGCGGGGCCACCATCGGGGAGGAGGCGGCGGCGGCGGTGGCCGCGCTGCCGGAGGGTTCTGCGCTGCTGCTGGAGAACACGCGCTTTCATCCGGGGGAGGAGGCGAACGACGCCGATTTCGCGAAGGCGATGGCGGCGCTCGGGGATGTCTATGTGAACGACGCCTTCTCGGCCGCGCATCGCGCGCACGCCTCGACCGAGGGGCTGGCGCATCTTCTGCCCTCGGCGGCGGGGCAGCTGATGGCGGCGGAGCTTTCCGCGCTGGAGAAGGCGCTGACAGCGCCGGAACGGCCGGTGATCGCGGTGGTCGGCGGCGCCAAGGTCTCCACCAAGCTCGAACTGCTCGGCAACCTCTCGAAGCGGGTGGACCAGATCGTGATCGGCGGCGGCATGGCCAACACCTTCCTCTTCGCGAAGGGCGTCGGCGTCGGCAAATCGCTCTGCGAGGCGGAGATGGCGGAGACGGCGCGGGCGATCATGGCGGGCGCGGCGGAGGCGGGTTGCGAGATCGTGCTGCCGAAGGACATCGTCGTCGCGCGGGAGTTCAAGGCGGGCGCCGCCTCCGAGACGCTGCCGGCGGAGGCCTGCCCGGCGGATGCGATGATCCTCGACGCGGGGCCGGAGACGGCGGCGGAAATCGCGCGGCGCTTCGAGGGGGCGAAGACGGTCGTCTGGAACGGCCCGCTCGGCGCCTTCGAGATCCCGCCCTTCGACGCGGCGACGAACGCGGCGGCCCTCGCCGCGGCGACGCTGACGGAGGCGGGGCGGCTGCTCACCGTCGCGGGCGGGGGGGATACGGTGGCGGCGCTCAACGCCTCCGGCGCCGCCGCGCGGTTCTCCTATGTATCGACGGCGGGCGGCGCCTTCCTCGAATGGCTGGAGGGCAAGACGCTGCCCGGGGTCGCCGCGCTGGGGGCGTGACGAATTCGTCACTGTTCCCTCCCGCCCCCGAGCGCTTATCTTGAGCGGGCGGACAGGGAGAGATGCGATGACCGAGACCTTCACCCTCATCACCGGCGCCTCCGAGGGCATCGGGCGCGAATTCGCGAAGATCGCGGCGGCGCGCGGGCGCAATGTGATCCTCTCCGCCCGGAACGCGGAGAAGCTGGAGGCGCTGGCGGCGGAGCTTTCCGCGGAGCATGGCGTTCAGGCCGTGGCGATCCCCGCCGATCTCGCGGAGCCGGGCGGGGCCGAGGCGCTCTGGGCGAAGGCGAGCGAGGGGCGGAAGATCGACTTTCTCATCAACAATGCCGGCCTCGGCCGCCACGGCCCCTTCGACGCCGAGACGCCGGGGGATGGCGGCTGGGAGCGAGAGCTCGCCTCGATCCAGGTCAACGTCGTCGCGCTCACTGCGCTGATGAAGCTGGCGATCCCGCATCTGAAGGAAGCGGAGCGGGGCAGGGTGCTCAACGTCGCCTCGCTCGCCGGGTTCACGCCGGGGCCGGGCATGGCGGTCTATCATGCGACGAAGGCCTATGTCGTCTCTCTCAGCCGGGCGGTGAAGGAGGAGCTGGCCGACACCGACGTGACGGTGACGGCGCTCTGCCCCGGCGCGACGGAATCGGAGTTCTTCAAGTCGGCCAACATGCGCTCGGCCCGCATCACCCAGATCGGCAAGCCGATGACCGCGCGGGACGTGGCGGAAGAAGGCTATGACGCGGCGATCCGGGGCGATTCCGTCGCCGTCACCGGCGCGCTCAACATCGTCGCGCGCTGGGCGACGAAGCTGCTGCCGAGCGCGCTCGTCGCGCCGATCACGAAGAAGGTGCTGGCGAAGGTCTGACGCGGGCCCCTTTCGCGCTATCTCTCCCTGCGAAGGGAGACCAGCATGAGGCGCGTGATGATCTGGGTAGGGGCGGCGT
>JAUHWJ010000097.1 GCA_030424705.1 Alphaproteobacteria bacterium
ACGCCCGGCCCGCCGCCGCGCGGGCCGAGGCGCTGAAAGCCAAATTCGCCTTCAAGACGGAGATGGACGACGAGGCGAAGAAGGCGATGTTCCCGCAGAACGCCCGCCTCGCGACCGCCTGAGGCGGAGCCTTCCGCGCGCGGCGCATCGCCCAGCCTGTCTGGACAGATGCGCCGCGCGCGCCGATAGTCTTGGGCGCCAGCGAAAGGCCCGCCCATGACCGAAAGCCTCGACGCCAACTACGCCCGCGCAGGCTATCACGCGCGGCAGCAATGGGGCGCACGACCCGCGCTCCTCCTCGTCGATTTCGCCCACGCCTATTTCGACGCAACCTCGCCGCTCTATGGCGGGGAGGGGTGCCGCGCCGCGCTCGTCCATGCGCGCCGGCTCGCCGAAGGGGCGCGGTCCGCGGGGGTCCCCGTCATCTTCACCGAAGTCGTCTACCAGCCCGGCGGGGCCGATGGCGGGGCCTTCTACGCCAAGGTCCCGGCGCTCGCCTGTTTCGAGGCGGGGCGGGAGACGCAGAAGCTCGCCGAAGGGCTCGACCGCCGACCGGGCGAACTGATGATCTCCAAGCAATATCCCTCCGCCTTCTTCGCCACATCGCTCGCCGCGACGCTCCGCTGGATGAAGACGGACACACTGGTGATCGGCGGGCTCACCACCTCGGGCTGCGTCCGCGCGACCTGCATCGATTCGATCTCCCACGGGTTCGTGACGCTGATCGCGGAAGAGGCTTGCGGCGACCGGGCGGAGGGGCCGCACAGGGCCAATCTCTTCGACATGAGCGCGAAATACGCCGATCTCGTCTCGACGGAGGAAGCGCTCGCCTGGTTCGAAACCCTGAAGGCTACATGATCCGGGGGGAGGATGCGCCGTCCTCCCGGGCCGCCATCGGGTCATCCTCCCGCCAGAGTCGGGCGACGAAGCGCGCGCCCGTCACTCCCTTCGCCGCATCCGAGGCGAGCCAGAGGATCGGCGCCCGCATGATCGCAGGGTCGAGGAGGTTCCCGTCCGCCCCGCGGGAGCCGGGCGGCAGAAGGTCCGTCGCCGTCGCCCCGCCGGGGAGAAGGACGTTGACGTCGATCCCCGACCCCTCGAGGTCCGCCGCCCAGACACGGCTCGCCGCCTCCAGGAACGCCTTAGAGGGGCCGTAGGGCGCGTAGCCGCGGCGCGTCATCGTCTGCGCCGAGGTTGAGATGTTGACGATCTGTCCCCCGCCCGCCACGAGCATGAGCGGAACCGCGGCGCGGGCCATCAGGAAGGGACCGTCCACATTCGCCGAGACGATGCGGCGCCAGGCTTCCGGCTCCGTCTCCCAGAACCGCGTCGGCGCGGTCGTGAAGGTCTCCGAGACGAGGCGCATGCCGAGGCCAGCATTGTTCACCAGCATGTCGAGCCCGCCGAGCGCCCGCGCCGCCTCGCCCACCGCGCGCGCCGCCGCCGCCGCATCCCCCGCATCGGCCGCGAGCGCCAGCGCGCGGCCCGGCCCCGCAAGCCGTTCGAGCGCCTCGCCCGCCTCGTCGAGCGCCGCGGAGGGCCGCGCGCCGGTGATCGCTACCGCGGCACCCGCCTCCGCCAGCGCCAGCGCCATCTCCCGCCCGAGCCCGCGCGACCCGCCGGTGACGAGGACCTTCCGCCGCTCGACGCCCTTCATGGCATGTAGCCCCCGCCGTTCACCCAGAGCACCTGCCCGGTCATGAACGCGGCGTCCGGCCCGAGGAGAAAGAGGATCGGCCCGGCCACATCCTCCGGCGTCGCGAGCCGGGCGAGCGGCGTGGCCCGCGCATAGGCTGCGAGGTCGAGATCGGGGGCGGGCGCGGCGGCGCGGCCCGTGCCGCCTGTCAGGAACGGCGTCTCCACCGCCGAGGGGCCGACGGCGTTGACCCGCACCTCGGGCGCCGCCTCCAGCGCCAGCGTCTTCGTGAGCGAGACCATGCCCGCCTTCGCCGCCGCATAGGGGCCGAAGCCGGGCCGCGCCTGCGCCGCGAGGCCGGAGACGACGTTGACCATCGCGCCCCGTCGCGGGCGGAGGAGCGGCAGCACAGCCTTCGCCGCGAGGAAGGCGCCGCGGAGATTGCCGCCCATCGCCTCGTCGAACGCCGCTTCCGCCGTCTCCTCCAGCGGGCGGCGCGGCGTCATGAAGCCGGCGAGATTCACGAAGCCGTCGAGCGGCCCGAGCCCGGCGAAGGCGGCGGAGACGCTCGCGGCGTCGAAGAGATCGATCGCGTAGGAGGGCCCGGCGGGCGGATGCGCGGCGAGCGAGGCCGGCAGGTCGAGCGCCGTCACCGTCCATCCCTCCGCCGTCGCCCGCGAGGAAAGCACACGGCCGAGCGCGCCGCAGGCTCCGAGGATCGCAAGTCTCCGTTCCATCGCCGCATCTTCGCGCGCCGCGCGGCCTTGTCCAGACAAATATCGCTTGACCGGGCGGCGACGCCGCATACCCTCGCCGCGTCGGAGGAATACGCATGAGCAAGGCCGAGGATCGGGTTCTGGTCGCCGGGGCGGGGCCTGTCGGGCTCGTCGCCGCCGTGGCGCTGCGGGAGGAAGGGATTCCCGTTACGGTGCTCGAAGCCTCCGCCGATCTCGCGGTCGACCTCCGGGCCTCCACCTTCCATCCGCCGACGCTGGATTTCCTCTCCCGCCTTGGCCTCGCGGACGGGCTGATCGAGCGCGGCATCAAGTGCCCCTACTGGCAGTTCCGGGACCGGAAGGAGGGCGAGGTGGCGACCTTCGACCTGAGCCTTCTGGCGGAGGACACCGACCATCCCTACCGCCTCCAGGCCGAACAGTGGAAGCTGACCGAAGCGGCGCGCGCGCGGCTCGACGCCGACCCAGGCGCGGACTTGCTAACGGAGGTCACGGTCGTCTCGGCCTCGCAGTGGGCGGACCATGTGGAGGCGGTCATCCGCCGGACGGACGGGAGCGAGGAGCGGCTGCGCGGCCGCTTCCTGATCGGGGCAGACGGCGCGCGCTCCGCCGTGCGGAAATCGGTCGGCGCCGAATTCCCGGGCCTGACGATCCCGGAGATCTTCCTCTCCCTCTCCACCCCCTTCCGCTATGACGAGGCGATCCCCGACCTCGCCGACATCGCCTACATCTCCGACCCGGAGGAATGGCTCGTCCTCCTCCGCACGCCGACGCTCTGGCGCGTCCTGCTGCCGACCGACCCCTCGCTCTCCGACGAGGCGGTGCTGGATCCGGAGATCGTCGAGCGGCGGCTTCAGGGCGTGCTGCCGACTGGCGCGCCCTACGAGGTCGCGCACAAGACCGCCTATCGCGTGCACGAGCGGGTGGCGGACCGCTATGTTCATGGCCGCATCTTCCTCGCCGGCGACGCGGCGCATCTCAACAATCCGCTCGGCGGCATGGGTATGAACGGCGGCATCCATGACGCGGTGAATCTCGCGGAGAAGCTATCCGCAGTCTGGCGGGGGGCCGACCTTTCGCTGATGGACCGCTACGAGCGGCAACGCAGGAAGGTCGCCCTCGAGACAGTGCAGGCGCAGGCGCTCCGCAACCGCGCGATCCTGAACGAGCGGGACCCGGCGAAGCGCCGCGCGCATCATGACGAGTTGCGCGCAACCGCGGCGGACCCTGCGCGCCACCGCGCCTATGTGCTCCGCTCCTCCATGATCCAGTCGCTGCGCGATCTGGAGTCCGTCGCCTGACGCTTGCGCGGCGGCGCGCCGCAGGGCTATGGCTCGCCGCCGCTTTGGGGAAGGATTTTCGATGACGGAGAGCAAGGAAGAGGGAGCGAGGACGCCGCGCTACGCGGAAATCCTCCGCACGCTCCGAGAGGACATCGCCGCCGGGCGCTATCCGGTCGGCGGCTCGCTGCCGAGCGAATCCGAACTCTGCCGCATCTTCTCCGCCAGCCGTTTCACCGTGCGCGAGGCGCTTCGCCGCCTGCAGGAGGACGGCATGGTGGACCGCGTGCAGGGCGCCGGGAGCCGTGTGGTGCGGGACGCGCCGGCCGGCGTCTTCGTCCAGTCCTACCGCTCCGTCTCCGAACTCACGCAATATGCGCTGGAGGCGCCGCTCGAGCTCCTGCGCCTCGACGAGATCGAGCTCGACGCCGCCATCGCCCCCCGCATCGGCGGAAAAGCCGGGGAGCGCTGGTGCTTCTTCCGCGGCGTCCGGCGCACGAAGGCGAAAGGGGAGGCGCTGGCGCTGATCGAGAGCTATGTGCCGCTCCGTTTCTCGCCGCGCATCCGGGAGCTCGCCTCGGCGCGCGGCCCGGTCTACGCCGCGCTCGAGGCGGCGAGCGGGGAGCGGATCGTGGAGGCGATCCAGGAGGTGCAGGCCCTCCCCCTCCCCTATCACGCCGCCGCCGCGCTCGGCGCCCCCGCCGGCGGCGCCGCGCTCCGCATCCTCAGGCGCTACTCCGCCGCCTCCGGCACGCTCATCGCCTCGTTCAACTGGCACCATGGCGGGGAACGCTACATCCACCGCAGCGCATTGACGCTGGAGGGGCGGTAGGGGCTCAGTCCGCTCCGGAATCCTCGTCGCCCGCATAGGGCGCATCGCGGAACGCCGGGTCGCCCTTCGCCCATCCGATCCTGAGACTCCCGATTTCGGGAACCGGCGCAAGGGCAGTCTCCCCCGGGCGTGGAGCCAAACCAAAGAGCGCGGCGAAGGCCGTGAAATCCTCGAACCACCGCCCTTCGGAAGAGAAGGACTGGACGATCATCGCCGCCTCGTTCGCGCGGAAGCGCCGCGCCTCAATCAGGGCGGCCGCCGCCCGGTGCAGAAGTTGGTAGCGGATCGAAGCCGGGATGGGCGCGGCGAGGCCGAGAAGATCCCCGATCGCCGCGATCCGCGCGCGCTTTCCCGGGGAGGCGCCCTCCATCCACTCGCCGAGCGTCGGCCCGAAGGGCTCATCAACCTTCGCCTCGACCGTCATCGTCAGGAGGCCGCCGGGAACGGAGAAGAGCGCGAATACGTCCGACTGGCTCTCGCGCCCGCCGCCCGGAAGCGCCGTCTTCCATTCCGGCGCCGCGAAGAGAAGCTCCGCACCGCCGGGCGCCATCGCCGCGATCTCAGGTGGCGCGCCTCGTGCCGCCGTCCATGATAGCGCCGTCGTGCGGGCGGAATATCGACGGCGCCATTGGGTCTTGCGGTCGGCGAGCAGGTTACGCCAATCCGTCGCCTGCTCCGAGGGAACCAATATCCGAGTCATCACGCGAGCTTCGCGCGATCGGCAGCCCGGCGCAACGGAGTTTCAGGGCCGCGCGATCCGCTGCGGGCGGATCACCCCTCCGCCCATTTCCGGTCGAAATCCCACACGTCCTGAAAGCCGACGAGCCGGCTGAAGGCCCCGAAATCCTCCAGCGCCGCGCTTTCGGAAGTTCCCGTCTCCTTGAGCGCCCCGTAGGCGGATTTCAGAGCCGCGCCGACCGCGAGGAAGCCGAGCGCCGGGTGGATGCCGATGGCGAAGCCGAGCGCCTTCAGGCGATCCGAGGAGAGGATCGGCGTCTTGCCGCCCGGCACCATGTTGGCCATGTGCGGCGCGTCGATGGCTTCGGTCACCGCCCGCATCTCCGCCTCGCTCTCCGGCGCCTCGACGAAGACGACGTCCGCCCCCGCCGCGCGGAACGCCTCGCCCCGGCGAATCGCCTCGTCGAGGCCGAGGACGGCGCGGCTGTCCGTCCGCGCGATGACGAGGAAGTCCTCGCTCCGGCGCGTGTCCACGGCGACGCGGATCTTCGCCAGCATGTCCTCCAGCGGCACGACGCGCTTGCCCGGCGTGTGGCCGCATTTCTTCGGATATTCTTGATCCTCGATCTGGATCGCGGTCACCCCCGCCGCCTCGTAGGCGCGCACCGTGTGGCGGACGTTGAGGAGCCCGCCATAGCCGGTGTCGGCGTCCGCGATCACGGGCGTCGAGGTTCCCTCCACGATGCGCCGCACGCGGCTCTCCATGTCGGTGAAGGTCATCAGCCCGGCGTCCGGCAGGCCGAGATGCGAGGCGGAAACGCCGTAGCCGGTGACGTAGAGGGCGTCGAACCCCATTCCGTCCGCCACCAGCGCCGAGATCATGTCGAAGACGCCAGGCGCAGCGATGAATTCCCCCGCCGCGATCATCCGGCGGAGTTTCGGATCGGCCATCTCTTCCTCCCGTCCCGCGCGCGGCGGACTTGTCCATACAAATTCTCTGACAGTTAGGCGCCGCGCGGGCTTCGGTCAACTGGCCTGCATCTGTCCGGACAAATTCTTGACGCCATCGTGAAAGCGATATCTTATGCCCGGGAAGAGCCAGGGAGGGCCGCAATGCCGAAGGATGCGCTGGGCTGGCGCTGCAAGTTTGCGGTGGTCGCGCCTTCCACGAACACCATCGTGCAGCCGGACATGGATTCGCTCCGCGTTCCGGGCGTCACCAACCATTTCGGCCGCATCTACGTCCCCAACATGAAGGTGGCGAGCGACGAGGATTTCGTCGCGCTGGTGGAGGCCATCGGCGCCACGCTGAACGACGCGGTGGACCGCTGCCTGACCTGCGAGCCAGACTATCTCATCATGGGCATGTCGGCGCTGATGTTCTGGGACGGCCGCGCCGCCTCAGAGGCGCGGATGCGGGCGCTGGAGGCGCGCTGCGGCCTTCGCGTCTCCGCCGGCTCCTTCGCCTGCGAAGCGGCGCTGAACCTCTTCAAGGTCAGGCGGATCGCCGTCATCTCCCCCTATTTTCCGGTCTCGGACCGGAACGTTACGCGCTTCTTCCAGGATTGCGGCTTCGAGGTCGTGCGGTTCCGCGGGCTGAAATGTTCGAGCCCTGTCGCCATCGCGCAGGTCCAGCCGGACGAATTGCGCGCCCATGTGGCGGAGATGGACGGGGACGATGTGGACGCCTTCGTGCAGGTCGGCACGAACCTCTCCATGGTCTCGCTCTGCCTCGACCTCGAGCGCGAATACGGGAAGCCTTTCGTCGCGATCAATTCGGCGACCTACTGGCACGCGCTCCGCGCGATGGGGATCGAAGACAGGTTCGGCGGCTGGGGGCCGCTGTTCGAGAAACACTAAGAAAACAGGGAGACTGACATGTTCAAGACATTCGCCGCCGCCGCAGCTTTCGGGATCATGGCCTCTGCCGCCG
>JAUHWJ010000098.1 GCA_030424705.1 Alphaproteobacteria bacterium
ATGAAGAGCGCGATGGCCTCCGTGCATTTTCTCATCGATTCAAGCTCCACCCTCTCGTCGAACCCGTGGATGTTCTCCGCCTTCGGCCCCCAGCAGAGCGCGGGCATTCCGTAATAGAGGCCATAGAACCGCGTGTCCGTCAGCGCCGTCATCGTCCTGTCGGGCGGCTTCGCCCCGCCGAAGACCTTGCGATAGGCCCCGGCGAAGACCTGCTCCGGCTCGTCCGCGTCCTCGAGGATCCAGCCCTCCGCGAGGAAGCCGTTCCAGATCACCTCCGGCGGATTGTCCCGCAGGAACGGGTGGCCCGAAGCCGCCTGCGAGACGCAGGCGCGAATCTCGGCCTGCGCATCCTCGATCTTCGTTCCGGGCAGAATGCCGATCCGGCAATCCACGTCGCACCAGGCCGGGACGGAGGAAGCCCAGTCCCCGCCCGCGATCACACCGGGGTTGAAGTTCAGCGGATGGTCGAGATCGGCGTAGACGGGGTGGGACTTCGCCCGCTCGTTCCACTCCGCTTCGAGCCCGCGAAGATTCTCGATCAGGCTCATCGCGGCGAGGATGGCGTTGGAGCCCTCGCCCGCGACGGCCACATGGGTGGGCCGCCCCCGGACGCGAAGGCGGAACCAGATGACGCCGACCTGCGCCCGCGTCATGCGGAAATCGGTCGGCTCGGGAATGAGCACGCAATCGGCGCGATAGCCACGCGCGCAGGCGGAAAGCGCGCCGAGCCCCGTGCTCTCCTCCTCGATCACCGATTGCAGATGCACCGTCGCCGCGGGCCGGTATCCGGCGGCGCGGATCGCATCGAGCGCGAAGAGCGCGGCGACGAGCCCCGCCTTCATGTCCCCCGCCCCGCGGCCATGCATCCAGCCGTCCTTCACCACGGGCTCGAAGGGCGGCGTCGTCCACATCTCCCGCGGGCCGGCGGGCACCACGTCAACATGGCCCTGCAGGATCAGCGACCGGCCCTCCGACGAATCGGGCCGGAGCGAGCCGACGACCGTCCGCGCGCGGGAAAAGTCGTGCATGACGGGGCCGAACCCGCGGAGCGGCTTCAGGTCCTCCGGGTCGATCGTCCATTCGTCCACGGCGAAGCTGCGCTTCCGCATCGCCGCCGCCATATAGTCCTGCGCCGGCGCCTCTTCCCCCCGCGTGGAGGGGATGGCGACGAGATCGGCGAGAAAGCGCGTCTCCGCCTCGAACCCTGCGGCCACCGCCGCGCGGATCGCCGCCTCAGGCGCCTCATCAAGCATCATCACGCCTCCGATTTCGGCGCCGCCCTGCGGCGCTTCGCTCCGTGTCCGGACAAGTGTTGACAAGGGTTGAGCCCGGGGCGCAAGCTTTTTGCACATGTGAAGCGCGCGCGCCGCAAAACGCGGAAAGACGTCGCCACGACCTACAGGAGAGAGTTCGCCAATGACCGTCCATCCCTTCCGAAACCGCGCCTTCCGCGCCGCCGCGCTGCCGGCCCTCGCGGCGCTGGGCCTCGCGCTCGCCGCGCCGATGGCGGATGCGCAGACCCTGCGCGCCGTCAAGCACTCGGCCCTCCGCGTGCTTGACCCGATCATGACCACCGCCTACATGAGCCGGAACCACGGCTACATGATCTTCGATACGCTCGTGGCCATGGATTCGGGCTTCAATGTCCAGCCGCAGATGGCGTCGTGGGAAATTTCCGACGACAAGCTGACCTACCGCTTCACGCTCCGCGACGGCCTTGTCTTCCATGACGGCGCGCCGGTGACCTCCACGGATGTGATCGCCTCCCTGAAGCGCTGGGGCGAGCGGGACGGGATGGGCCAGAAGTTGATGACCTTCGTCGCCGACATGCAGCCGGACGGCGACAAGGTCATGGTGATGACGCTGAAGGAGCCCTACGGCCTCGTGCTCGACAGCCTCGCCAAGCCGTCCTCGAACGTCCCCTTCATCATGCCGGCCCGGATCGCCTCGACGCCCTCGACCGAGCCGATCCCCGAGCAGATCGGCTCCGGCCCGTTCCGCTTCGTGGACGCGGAGTTCCAGCCAGGCGTCGTCGCCGTCTATGAGAAGTTCGAGGGCTACGTGCCCCGCTCCGAGCCCGCGAGCTGGGCCGCCGGCGGCAAGGTCGTGAACGTCGACCGCGTCGAATGGGTGGTGATGCCGGACGACCAGACCAAGCTCGCCGCGCTCCAGTCGGGCGAGATCGACTACTGGGAGGACGTGCCGGCTGACCTTCTGCCCATCGTGCAGGCGACGCCTGACGTCGAGACGAAGATCCTCAACGAGCTCGGTTTCCAGACCATCTTCCGCCCGAACCATCTCTACGCGCCCTTCGACAACAAGATGGTGCGGCAGGCCGCGATGATGGCGATCAACCAGAAGGACGTTCTCGACGCCCTCGTCGGCAACCCGGACCTCTACCAGACCTGCGCCGCCATGTTCGTCTGCGGCACGCCGCTTGAGACCGAGGTCGGCGGCGTCGAAGTGCGGGACGGAACCGGGATGGAGAAGGCCCGCGCGCTCCTGAAGGAGTCGGGCTATGACGGCACGCCGATCGTCTTCATGCACCCGACCGACGTCTCCACGCTCCGCACGCAGCCCGTCGTCGTCGCCCAGGCGCTGCGCGACGCCGGCTTCACCGTCGACCTGCAGGCGATGGACTGGCAGACGCTGGTCGGCCGCCGCGCGAGCCAGGAGCCGCCGGCGAATGGCGGCTGGAACGCCTTCATCACCAACTGGGTGGGCGCCGACGTCTTCAACCCGATCACCAACAACATGGTGAACGGCAAGGGCCCGCAGGGCGGCTGGTTCGGCTGGCCGACCATGGACGTGGCGGAGAAGCTGCGGGACGATTACGCCCGCGCCGGTTCGCCCGAGGAGCAGAAGAAGATCGCGGCCGACCTTCAGGCCTTCGCTTATGACGAGGTCATGTACGTGCCCCTCGGCCAGTACAACGTGACCACGGCCTGGTCCTCGAAGCTCGAAGGCGTGCTGGACGGCCCGGCGCCGTTCTTCTGGAACATCTCCAAGTCGGAATGATCCTCACGGGCCGGCCGCGCGCGTCGCGGCCGGCCCATTTCTTTCCGGAGGAGCCCGATGGGCGGTTACATTCTGGGCCGGATCCTCGCCGCGATTCCGGTCATGGGCTTCGTCGCCCTCTTCGTCTTCCTTCTCCTGCGCCTGACGCCGGGCGACCCGGCCGCAATCATCGCGGGCGACGCCGCGACGCCGGAGCAGCTCGAGCTGATCCGGGAGAAGCTGGGCCTCAACGAGGCGCTGCATGTCCAGTTCTTCACCTGGATCGGCAGACTCTTCCAGGGCGATTTCGGCACGTCCCTCCTGTCCGGCAAGCCGGTGACGGAGCTCATCGCCGCGCGGCTTGAGCCGACCATCTCCCTCGCGCTCACCACCATCACGCTCTCCATCATCATCGCCGTCCCGCTCGGCGTCATCGCCGCCTGGAAGCAGGGCACGCTGATCGACCGTTTCGTGATGGCGCTCTCCGTCCTCGGCTTCTCCGTGCCGATCTTCGTGATCGGCTATGTGATGATCTCCGTCTTCGCGCTCGACCTGAAATGGCTGCCCGTGCAAGGCTTCAAGCCCATCGGGGAAGGGTTCGGCGCCTTCGCGGAGCGGATCGCCCTGCCGACGCTGACGCTGACCCTGCTCTACATCGCGCTCATCGCGCGCATCACCCGGACCTCCATGCTGGAAATCCTCGGGGAGGATTACGTCCGCACCGCGCACGCCAAGGGGCTCAAGGAGTGGCAGGTGCTGATGCGCCACGCGCTCCGCAACTGCGCCGTGCCCATCGTGACCGTGATCGGCATCGGCTTCGCGCTCATCATCTCGGGCGTGGTCGTGACGGAAAGCGTGTTCAACCTGCCCGGCATCGGCCGGCTGACCGTGGATGCGGTGCTGGCGCGGGACTATCCGGTGATTCAGGCCGTCATTCTCCTCGCCTCCCTCATCTATGTGGTGATCAATCTCGTCATCGACATTCTCTACGTCTTCCTGGACCCGAGGATCAGATACGCATGAGCACGGAAACCATTGACGCCGCGCCTGCTCGTCCGCCCCGGTTCGCCGCGTTCCGGCGCATCTTCGCCGGCAGCCCGCTGGTGACCGGCGCCTCGATCCTGCTCCTGCTGATCGTGATCGCCGCCATCCTGGCGCCGCTGATCGCTCCGCATGACCCGATGCGGCTTTCGCCCGCGACCCGGCTGAAACCGCCTTCGGACGAGTTCCTGCTGGGGACGGACGCGTTCGGCCGCGATCTCTTCAGCCGCGTGATCTACGGCGCGCGGATCAGCCTCATCGTCGGCATCGGCGCCGCCGTGGCCGCGGTGTTCCTCGGCCTCGTGGTCGGCCTCGCCGCCGGCTTCTTCCGCAGTCTGGATGCGATCCTGATGCGGATCGTGGACGGGCTCATGGCGATCCCCAACATCCTCCTCGCCATCGCCATTGTCGCGCTTTCCGGCGCCTCGCTCTGGACGGTGCTGGTGGCGATCACGATTCCGGAGGTGCCGCGCGTCGTCCGCCTCGTGCGCTCCGTTGTCCTCTCGGCGCGGGAGGAGCCCTATGTCGAGGCCGCCATCGCCGCCGGCTCCTCGACCTGGCGCATCCTCGTGCGCCATCTCCTGCCCAACACGGTCGCGCCGCTGATCGTGCAGGGGACCTATATCTGCGCCTCCGCGATCCTCGTTGAGGCGATCCTCTCCTTCCTCGGCGCCGGCATCAGCCCGGAAATCCCGACCTGGGGGAACATCATGGCGGAGGGCCGCATCTACTTCCAGATCAACCCCGGCATCATCCTCTGGCCGGGCCTCGTCGTCTCCATCACCATCCTCGCGATCAACCTCGTCGGCGACGCGGTGCGGGACGCGCTGGACCCGCGGATGGCCAAGCGGGGGATCGACCGGTGAGTGACGCCCTGCTCGACATCCGCAATCTCCGCATCGCCCTGAACGGGGACCCGGCGGCGGAGGTGGTGAAGGGCCTCACGCTCTCCATCAAGCCCGGGGAGACGATGTGCCTCGTCGGCGAATCCGGCTCCGGCAAGTCGCTCACCGCGCTGGCGACGATGGGCCTCCTCCCCCCCGCGCTGAAGCCGACGGGCGGCGAGATCCTCCTGAAGGGGGAGAACGTGCTGGCGGCGACGCCGGCGCGGCTCCGGCATCTCCGCGCCACGTCGATGTCGATGATCTTCCAGGAGCCGATGACGGCGCTCAACCCCGTCCACCGCGTCGGGCCGCAGATCGCCGAGGTGCTGGAGGCGCATGCCAGCCTCTCCGCCGCGGAGACGCGGGCGAAGGTCATCGGCATGATGGAGGAAGTGCACCTGCCCGAGCCGGAACGGCTCTACAACTCCTTCCCGCACCAGCTTTCGGGCGGGCAGCGGCAGCGCATCATGATCGCGATGGCGCTCGTCCTCCGCCCCCAGCTCCTGATCGCGGACGAGCCGACCACCGCGCTCGACGTGACGACGCAGAAGCAGATTCTCGCCCTCATCCGCGAACTTCGTGAGACGACGGGCGCCGCCGTGCTCTTCATCACGCATGACATGGGCGTGGTGGCCGAGATCGCGGACGAGGTGACGGTGCTTCGCCTCGGCGAGGTGGAGGAAACGCGGCCGGTGATGGACCTCCTCCGCACCCCGCGCACCGACTACAGCCGCCGCCTCCTCATGGCCGTGCCGAGCCTCATCCCCCGCGCCCCGCGCCCGGCGGAGCGGAGCGCGCCCACGGCGCTGGAGACGACCGGCCTCGGCAAGACCTATTCCTCCACCGCATGGTTCGGGAAGGGGCGGGAGGTGATCGCGGCGCAGGGCGTGGACCTTTCGCTGAAACAGGGGCGCACGCTCGGCATCGTCGGCGAATCCGGCTCCGGAAAGTCCACCGTCGCCCGCTGCATCGTCCGGCTCATCGACCCGACGGAGGGCTCCATCCGCATCTCCGGGCAGGAGGTCGCGACGCTCTCGCAAAGGGCGCTGAAGCCGCATCGCCGCCGCGTGCAGATCGTCTTTCAGGACCCGTTCCGCTCCCTCAACCCGCGCATCGAGGTGGGCGAGTCGATCATCGAGGGGCCGACCAATTTCGGCGTATCCCGCGCCGACGCGATGAAGCGGGCGCAGGAGCTGCTGGAGCTCGTCGGCCTGCCGCGCACGGCGATCGACCGCTATCCGCACCAGTTCTCCGGCGGCCAGCGCCAGCGCATCGCCATCGCCCGCGCGCTGGCGATGGACCCGGACCTGCTGGTGGCGGACGAAGCCGTCTCCGCGCTCGACGTCTCGGTTCAGGCGCAGGTTCTGGACCTCCTCGCGGAGATTCAGGAGCGGCTGGGCGTCGGCCTCCTCTTCATCACCCACGATCTTCGCGTCGCGGCTCAGATCTGCGACGACGTGATGGTGATGCAGCGCGGCCGCGTCGTCGAATACGGGCCGGCCGCTGAGGTGCTCGGCGCGCCGAAGACCGACTACACGAAAGACCTGATCGAGGCCGCGCCGGGGCGGGACTGGGACTTTGCGCATTTCCGCCCGATCTCGGAAAGCGCCGCCTGAGAGGACCATGATGAAGATCGCCGACCTGCCCTTCGACGCGGACGCCATGCTCGCCGGGCTCCGCCCCTGGATCGAGTGCGAAAGCCCGACCTTCGACGCCGCCGCCGTCAACCGGATGATGGACGTGGCGAGCCGCGACCTCGCGCTGATGGGCGCGCTTGTCGAACGCGTGCCGGGGCGGATGGGGCGGGGCGACTGCGTGCGCGCCCGCCTGCCGCACCCCCGGCAGGGCGAGCCCGGCATCCTCGTCATGGCGCATCTCGATACGGTGCACCCCGTAGGGACGATCAATGTCCTGCCCTTCCGGCGGGAGGGGGACCGCGCCTGGGGCCCCGGCCTCTGCGACATGAAGGGCGGAACCTATCTCTCCTTCGAGGCCTTGCGCGTCCTCTCCCGCATCGGCGTCGCGACGAAGCTGCCCGTCACCATTCTCCTCACGAGCGACGAGGAGATCGGCAGCCCCTCCACCCGCGACCTGATCGAGGCGGAGGCGGCGCGGCACCGC
>JAUHWJ010000099.1 GCA_030424705.1 Alphaproteobacteria bacterium
TTCTCCCGCATGGTCCGCTCGTGCGCCTCGTAGTCGCGGAGCGCCATGGCGTAGACGTGATCGACGAGGAAATAGGCCCCGACGAGCCGCCAGGGCAGCGGCCCCCCGGCGATATGCGGGGCGAGCGAGGCGGAATACATCGCCATCCGGAGATTCACCGCCGCCCCCGCCAGCACCGCCATCGCGGCTGGCGCGCCCTCGCCCAGAAGCTGGATCGCGGTGAGAGAGGAAGCGCCGGCGATGACGATGAAGCTCATCCCCATCACCTGCGCAATGTCGAAACCCGCCTCCACCGCGACGACGCCGAAGAGGAGCGAGAAGGGGATCGAGGCGAGGTTGAAGGGCATCCCGTCCCGCAACCCGCGGCGAAAGAGCGGCCCGCTTCTGTCAGTCTTCATGAAGTCCCCCTGAAGGCGCGCCTTCAAAGCATGTGGAGGGGGCTGGCGAAAGGGGGGGCAGTATCGTCGCGATTCAGCGGCCGGGTTTCGCCCGAGGGAGATAGCAACCGCCCGACCGCTCCCCGATAGTGCGTCGTCCCATCCATCGCGCCGCGGCTTCGACCAGCGACTCTAGAGGGGAAGGTCGCCGAAGCCGTTCGCCCGGAGGCGCAATCCGGAGTGCGAGAGGCGCCAAGCCGCCGCGTCGGTCTGTATCGGTCCGCTGCCGCCCGGGCGGCCGCGGGCCGATCCGCGCTGCGGATCGTCCGGGCGCCTCTTGCCAAAGCCCTGCTCACTCCCGCGGATGATCCCCGTGATCGTCGCCGCCCCGAGCGCTGGGGCGATAAAGTCGGCGATCACGGGCGTCTGTCGCCCGATCTATCCGCCTCGGAACGTCGATGTCACTCGCGCGGCCCATTTTCCGATAACTTAGATATAACAGACACATAACCCCCCTGCACACTGTGTGCACACACCCCTCACTCTGCGTCCTGCCCATTCTCCTCCGCCCGCCGCGTCAGCGCCCCAGGCAGGTGGAGGAGCAGGGGCGCGGCGATGCAGATGGAGGAGAGGGTGCCGAGGGCGATGCCGAAGGTCGTCGCCGCCGCAAAGCCGAAGAGGGCGGGGCCGCCGAAGATCATCAGCGAGACCGTGGCGGCCAGCGTCGTGCCCGAGGTCATCAGCGTCCGCCGCAGCGTCTCCGTCACCGCCTGGTCGATGACGAGGGGCAGCGGCCCCGCGCCGGGCCGGCCCAGCGTCTCCCGGATGCGGTCGAAGACCACCACCGTATCGTTGATCGAATAGCCCGCCACCGCGAGCAGCGCGGCGATGGAGGTGAGGTCGAAGGAGAGACGGGTGATCGCGAAGAGGCCGATCACCATCGCCACGTCATGCGCCGTCGTCAGGAAGGCCGCGAAGGCGTAGCGCGCCTCGAACCGCAGCCAGATGTAGATCGCGATGCCGAGCACGGCGAGAAGGCTGGCGAGCGCGCCGCTCTGGAAGAGTTCGCCCGAAACCTTGGGGCCCACCACATCCACCGAGCGGATCTCCACCCCCGCCCCGAGCGCGCGGGAGACGGCGTCCGCCGCCGCGCTCCCCCCTTCGCCCGGAGGCAGGCGGATGAGCACGGAGCCGCCGTCCAGCCCCTGCGCCTCGGCGTCCGGCAATCCTTCCGCCGCGAGCCGGTCGCGGAGCGCCTCCAGCGCCGCCGCATCCGCCTCCTGCCCGAGCGACGCCTCGACGGAGACGCCGCCGGTGAAGTCGATCCCGAGATCGAGCCCCCGGAGCCCGAGCGCGGTGAAGGTCGCGAGCAGAAGAGCGAGCGAGACGGCGAAGCCGAGGCGGCGCCATCGGGTGAAGGGCAGGGGCGCCGGGCGCCCCGGCGCGCGGCCGGATGATGTGATGATCATGATGCGGGCCCGGAGCGGCCCCGTCCTCCCGGGCGGAGGCGCGAACGCGCGCCCCGAAAGAACGCCCGCGCATCATCTGGCCCTGGCTCGGCCCGCCTGCAAGAGGGGTCTCGCCGGCGACCTCAACGAAAACGGGCCGCTCCTCTCGGAGCGGCCCGCACTGTCCCTCGACTGACGCGAGGTCTTACATCATGCCGCCCATGCCGCCCATGTCGGGCATCGCCGGCTGGGAGCCCTTCGGCTCCGGCTTGTCGGCGACCATGGCCTCGGTGGTGATGAGGAGGGAGGCGACGGAGGCCGCATCCTCGAGCGCGTGACGGACGACCTTGGCCGGGTCGATGATGCCCATCTTGAACATGTCGCCATATTCCTCGGTCTGGGCGTTGAAGCCGAAGTTCTTCTCCTTCGACTCCATGACCTTGCCGGCCACCACGGCGCCGTCGACGCCGGCGTTCTCGGCGATCTGGCGGAGCGGGGACTGAAGCGCGCGGGCGACGATCTTGATGCCCGTGGACTGGTCTGCGTTCGCGCCTTCGAGGCCGACGAGCACCCGGCCCGCCTGCACAAGCGCAACGCCGCCGCCCGGAACCACGCCTTCCTGCACCGCGGCGCGGGTGGCGTTCAGAGCGTCGTCCACACGGTCCTTGCGCTCCTTCACCTCGACCTCGGTGGAGCCGCCGACGCGGATCACCGCGACGCCGCCGGCGAGCTTCGCCAGCCGCTCCTGCAGCTTCTCACGGTCGTAGTCGGAGGTCGTCTCCTCGATCTGGCTGCGGATCTGGGCGACGCGCGCCTCGATCTCGGCCTTCTCGCCATGGCCGTCGATGACCGTGGTGTTGTCCTTGTTGATGGACACCTTCCGCGCCGTGCCGAGCATGTCGATGCCGACATTCTCGAGCTTCATGCCGAGATCCTCGGAGATGACCTGGCCGCCGGTCAGGATCGCGATGTCCTGCAGCATGGCCTTGCGCCGGTCGCCGAAGCCCGGGGCCTTCACGGCCGCGATCTTCAGCCCGCCGCGGAGCTTGTTCACGACGAGCGTGGCGAGCGCCTCGCCCTCGACATCCTCGGCGATGATGAGAAGCGGCTTGCCGGACTGGATCACCGACTCGAGCAGCGGCACCATCGGCTGCAGCGAGGAGAGCTTCTTCTCGTGGAGAAGGATCAGCACGTCCTCGAGCTCCGCCGTCATCTTGTCGGCGTTCGTCACGAAGTAGGGGGAGAGATAGCCGCGGTCGAACTGCATGCCCTCGACGACGTCCGTCTCCGTCTCGAGGCCCTTGTTCTCCTCGACGGTGATGACGCCCTCGTTGCCGACCTTCTGCATCGCGTCGGCGATCTGCCGGCCGATCTCGGTCTCGCCGTTGGCGGAGATCGAGCCGACCTGCGCGACTTCGTCGCTGTCGTTCACGGGGCGCGACATGCCGCGGATTTCCGCGACAACCTTGGCGACCGCGAGATCGATGCCGCGCTTCAGGTCCATCGGGTTCATGCCGGCCGCGACGGACTTCATGCCCTCGACGACGATGGACTGGGCGAGCACGGTGGCGGTGGTGGTGCCGTCGCCGGCCTCGTCATTGGTGCGCGAAGCGACTTCGCGGACCATCTGGGCGCCCATGTTCTCGAACTTATCGGAAAGTTCGATCTCCTTGGCGACGGTGACGCCGTCCTTGGTGATGCGCGGCGCGCCGAAGCTCTTGTCGATCACGACGTTGCGGCCCTTCGGTCCGAGCGTCACTTTCACCGCGTTGGCGAGGGTGTTGACGCCCTTCAGCATGCGGTCGCGCGCGTCAGTGCTGAACTTCACGTCCTTGGCAGCCATGTGGATGCTCCTTTATGCGTTGTTAGGGTCGGTCGCCGGGGCGCGCTCAGGCGGCCTTCGCGGCGGAGGAGGGCGTGATGATCCCGAGGATGTCGCTCTCCTTCATGATGATCAGCTCTTCGCCGTCGAGCTTGACCTCGGTGCCGGACCACTTGCCGAAGAGGATCTTGTCGCCGGCCTTGACGGCCATCGGGATCAGCTCGCCGGAATCCTTGCGCGCGCCCTCGCCGACGGCGATGACTTCGCCTTCCTGGGGCTTCTCCTTGGCGCTGTCGGGGATGATGAGCCCGCCGGCGGTCTTGGCCTCGCCTTCGATGCGGCGGACGAGCACGCGGTCGTGCAGGGGGGTGAACGCCATGTCAGTCGCTCCTGGTTCGTCTGAGGTTGTTCTATGCGGGAGGCTTCAGGATGTTAGCACTCGCCTCCCCTGAGTGCTAACCGTGTCGCGGAGATAGAAACATCGATGCCCGCCGTCAACCCCTCATTCATTCCCGTTGCGCCGCGCGCGGCTCCGGGCGAAAGACGAGGCATGACAGAGATCATCGACTCCCTCGCCGACCTTTCAGGCCGCTACGACGCGCTCTTCTGCGATGTCTGGGGCTGCTATCATGACGGCGTCGCGCCGCTGCCCGCAGCGGTGGCGGCGTTGCGCGCTTTTCGCGCGGGTGGCGGGGCGGTCGTGCTGCTGACCAATGCGCCGCGCCCGCCCGAATCCGTTCGGCTCCAGCTGGATGCGATGCGGGCGCCGGAGGACAGCTGGGACGTGATCGCTTCTTCTGGAGGCGCGGCGCGGGATGCGTTGCGGCGCGGGGAATGGGGCGTTCGGGTTCATCATGTCGGCGTCTGGGAGAAGGACGCGGCGATCTTCGAAGGCGTGGCGGCGGAGCGGGTGCGGCTGGAGGAGGCGGAGAGCCTCGTCGTCACCGGCCTGCGGGACGACCGGACCGAGACGCCGGAGGATTACGACGACCTCCTGACCGAGGCGGCGCTGCGGCGGCTGCCGATGCTCTGCGCCAATCCCGACCTCGTGGTGGACTACGGCTCCCGCCGCGCCTGGTGCGCCGGGGCTCTCGCGGCGCTCTATCGGGAGAAGGGCGGAGCGGTGACCGAATATGGCAAGCCGCACCCTCAGATCTACGACCATGCCCGGCAGGTGCTGACGGAGGCGGCCGGGCGGGTGATTCCGGACGAGCGCATCCTCTGCGTCGGCGACGGGATCAGGACGGACGTCGCCGGGGCGGCGGGGGAGGGGCTGGACTGCCTCTTCATCGCGGCCGGCCTCGCTGCGGAGGAGGTGCTAGGGCCGGACGGGGTTCCCGAGCGGGGGCGGCTCGACCGGTTTCTCGCCGAGGCGAAGGCCGCGCCGCGCTATGCGATGGGGCTGCTTCGTTGACCCTGCGCACATTGCGCAGGGGGGTCAAGTATCTGAATCCATGATGTAAACGGAATCTTCGCATTTTGCGAAGGGCGCCCGTCCCTTCCCGGACCGGGGCTGGAAAGCGCTTCGTTCGGCGGGAAATCACTTGCGCCGCGAGGCGAGGCGGGGCGACGAAAGCGAAACGGGCTGGCAACATAATTTCCCATTTAGCCGCAGGTGAGACCGGATATTACCTTCCCGCTTGCCGTTTCCGCGCCGCGGCGCTACATCCCGCATCAGCGAAGAGGGGATGCGCCATGTACGATTCGGACGGACGGGACGAGATTCGCCGCGGCACGATCTGCATCGAGGACATCGAGATCGGCATGAGCCGCCGGCTCTCGAAGACCATCGACGATTCCGACATCGAGCTCTTCGGCCGTGTATCGACCGACCGGAACCCGGTTCATTTCGACGACGACTATGCGCGCGACACGATCTTCGGCGGGCGCATCGCCCACGGGATGCTGACCGCGGGCCTGATCTCCGCCATCATCGGGGAGCAGCTGCCGGGCCACGGATCCATCTACATGAAGCAGTCCCTCACCTTCCTCGCCCCCGTTCGGCCGGGCGACCATGTCGAGGCGCGGGTTACGGTGACGGCGATCGACTACGGCAAGCGCCGCGTCACGCTTGAATGCTCCTGCGCCGTGGGCGATACGGTCGTGCTGAAGGGGGAGGCGCTCGTCCTCGCCCCGTCGGCGAAATTCGACTGAGGCGGCCGCGCGCGATCCGGGGCCGCGCCTGAGCGGCGGAACGGGGGCGGATGCGGATCATCGAAGGGCTGGACGAGGTCCGCGACCTGGATCGCGGCGCCTCCGCGGCCATCGGCAATTTCGACGGCGTTCATCTCGGCCACCAGGCCGTGCTGGATCTCGCCCGCGCGCCGGCGAAGGCGACGGGCGCGCCCCTCGGCGTCGTCACCTTCGAGCCTCATCCGCGAGAACTTTTCCAGCCCGATGCGCCGCCCTTTCGCCTGATGCGCCTTGGCGCGCGGGCGGACCGGCTTGCCCAGCTCGGCGTCGACCGCCTGTTCGTCATTCGCTTCGACCGGGACTTCGCGGCGCTGACGGCGGAGGCCTTCTGCGCCGAGGTGCTCGCCGGTCGGCTCGGCCTCTCCCATGCCGTCGTCGGCGCGGATTTTCGCTTCGGCATGAAGCGGGCGGGGGATGCCGGCTATCTTCGGGAGGCGGGGGCCCGGCTCGGCTTCGGCGTCACCATCGCCGATCTCGTCGGCGGGGAGACGGGCGAGGTCTCCTCCACCGCCATCCGAGCGGCGCTGGCCGAGGGGCGCGCCGAGGACGCGACGCGGATGCTCGGCCATCTCCACCGGATCGAGGGCGTCGTGGAGCATGGCGAGAAGCGCGGGCGTGAGCTCGGCTATCCGACCGCGAATCTCTCGATGGCGGGCCTGATGCTCCCGCGCTTCGGGGTCTACGCCGTGCGCGTCGAGGTGAAGGACGGGCCGCATCGCGGGCAATACGAAGGCGTCGCCTCGCTCGGCGTGCGTCCGATGTTCGGAGAGAATCGTCCAAATTTGGAGACTTACATCTTCGACTTCAAAGGCGACCTCTACGGCGCGCGCATGTCGGTCGGCCTCGTTTCATGGCAGCGGCAGGAACTGAAGTTCGACGGGCTGGAGGCGCTGATAGAGGCCATGAAGGCCGACGAGGCGGAGGCGCGCAAGCGGCTCGGGGAGACGCGGCGATGACGGAACTGCGCGTTTTCCTTTTCAACGTGGTCTTTTACGCCGTCACCTTCGTCCGCGCCATGTGGATCGCCGCCGCCTGCCGCTTCGTCTCTCCCGAAAGGGTGCGGGCGATGATCGCCTCCTGGTGCCGCTGGACGCAATGGTGGGTGCGCGTCTGCCTCGGCGGGCGGATCGAGGTGCG
>JAUHWJ010000100.1 GCA_030424705.1 Alphaproteobacteria bacterium
GATGCTCGGATGCTTCGTCGTGAGATCGGTCAGGATTTGATGTCCTTCGCGCGGAGGGAGCGCCGCGGCGGGCTCGACGACCTTTCGGATGCGATCGACTGGTCATGTCCTGACGGGGGCGCTCGGGGATTTCCTCGGCGACTTCGCCCGGCGGGCAGGGGTGACCGCCTCTATTCGCTATGAAGGCGCTTATGCCCGGCGTCTGGCAGGCTCTTTCCGAAGTGACGCTTGCGGAGGCGCAGGACAACCGGGAGAGTCTGCGGCGGTTCTGCGGGTGCTCGTCAGGCGAGGCGACGCCGGAGCGGACGGCGTTCCCGCGGCGGATCGCGGTCACGGAGACGAACGTCGCCGACGCGCGGGGCGCGGCGGGGCTGCTCAGGTGCGGGCCGGGCCGGGTCTGTGCCTATCTCGCCTGCGATCAGGGCTCGTTCAAGTCGCGCATCCACAAGGGGCGGGGCGAGCCGATGATCGTGCGGCGCCGGCACAAGCGATCCCGAGCGGCGCTCGACGCGGCCAAGCGGGCCGGGAACGCCGCGATCCACCCGACGCGCGCCTGCATCGAGAATGTCTTCTGCACGGCCAAACGCAGCTATGGCCTCGCCCGCGCCCGTGATTTCGGGCGAAGACGAGTCTCCCCGCAGGTCCACCTCACCTTCATCGCGCCGGCATGACGCCAGCAGGGGCAGCAACACCCGATCCCGACCCAGTGCGGCCCCGAATTCAGGCCGAGAAACGCCGTGCGATGCGCGAAAGAAGGCGCTCCCCCGAAATGAAGGCGAAGATGACGGTCGCGGCCTCAGAAATGGGCCTTCGCGCACAGGTCTCGCCTGGGCGCGAGATGGTGGGCGTGTGGGCGTGCGGCAATATCGCCTCCCCCCCTCCATCCTTTCCCCTAGCCAGGGGAGGGAGGTCGCCGGTTCGCCGTGGCGCGCCGAGTTTCCTGCCTTCGGGCGGCCCTTCCCGGATATCGGCGAGGAGGGGGAGGACTCTTTCGCCACGGTCCCTGATTCCGCGCCGCCGGCCTGCCTGAATGCGCGCGCCTCTCGTCTGGCACCCGGATTACGAAGCGCCGCTCGACCCCGGCCATCGCTTTCCCATGTCCAAATACGGCTATCTCCGGCAGGCGCTGGCCGAGCGCGGGCTAATGCCGCCCGGAGGCTTCATCGCCCCGGTGGAGGCTCCGCCGGGGGTGATCGGGCTCGCCCACGATGCGGATTATGTGGAGCGCGTGATCTCCCTCTCGCTCCGCCCCGAGGAATTGCGCCGGATCGGCCTGCCCGGGACGGCGCGGATGGCGCGGCGCGTGCGCCTTTCTTCCGCCGGAACGCTCCTCGCCGCGCGGCTGGCGCTGGAGCATGGCCGCGCCTTCTCTCTCGCCGGAGGCTCGCATCATGCGGCGCGGGATGGGGGCGCGGGCTTCTGCGTCTTCAACGACGTCGCCGTAGCCGCCTCCGCCCTCCTCGCAGAGGGCGTGATCCGCCGGGCGCTTGTGCTCGACCTCGATGTGCACCAGGGCGACGGGACGGCGCGCATCTTCGCGGGCGACGACCGCGTATTCACCGTCTCGATTCATGCGGAGAAGAATTTTCCGGCGCGGAAGGCCGTCTCCGACCTCGACATTCCGCTCCCCGACGGAACCGGGGACGACGCCTATCTCGCCGCGCTGGAGGGCGCGCTCGACCGGCTGGCGCGGGAGCGGGGGGATATCCTCTTCCTCAACGCGGGTGTGGACGTGACGGCGGGGGACCGGCTCGGCCGCCTCGCGCTCACGATGGAGGGTTTGCGGCGGCGGGAGGCGCGGGCGCTCGCCTTCGCAGCGGCGCGCGGGCTGCCTCTCGTCGGCGTGCTGGGCGGCGGCTATGCGAGCGATCCGGCGATGGTCGCCGCGCGTCATGCCGTGCTCTTTGAAGAGGCCGCGCGTTCGGATAGGGTCGCCTCATGAAACGCTTGTTCGCAGACATCGCTGCGCTTTTCGAAGCGCCAAGCTCCGCAGCGCCCAAGGGGTTCGACCCCGCCGCCCTCGCCCTCGCCGCGCTCATGGTGCGGCTCGCGCGGGCGGACGGGGAGTTCGACGAAGGGGAACGCGCGGCGATTCTCGCCGCACTCGACGCCCGCTTCGGGAACGGCGCGGCGCTTCTGGCCGAGGCCGAGCGGCAGGAGGCCGAGGCGCTCGACCATCACCAGTTCACCCGCCTCGTGAAGGCGGCGAACGAGCCGGAGACGCGGGGGGCGCTGATGGAGGATCTCTGGCGCGTCGTGCTCGCGGACGGCGCGCGGGACGACGAGGAGAATGCGTTGATGCGCCAGTTCGCCTCGCTCCTCCATGTCTCCGACCAGGAGGCGGCGCTCGCCCGCCGCCGGGCTGAGCGCGGGTGACGGTGCTGCGCCTCGGGCTGATCGGCGACAACATCGCCGCCTCCCGCGCCCCGGCGCTTCACGAGCTCGCCGGGCGGATTGTCGGCCTCGATGTTCGCTATGACCGGCTGATCCCGCGCGAGCAGGAACTCGACTTCGACACGCTCTTCGCCGCCTGCCCGGGCCGCGGATATGCCGGGCTGAACATCACCTATCCCTACAAGGAGCGGGCGGCCGCGAAGGTGCGGGTGGAGGACCCTGCCGTGCGCCGGCTCGGCGCGGTCAACACCGTGATCTTCGGGCCGGAGGGGGCGCTGGGCTTCAACACCGACTATTCCGGCTTCATCGCTGCCTACCGCGCCGCGCGGGGGGAGGCGGCGCCCGGACCGGTCTGCTTGATCGGCGCGGGCGGCGCCGGCCGCGCGGTCGGTTTCGGGCTCATGACGCTCGGCCTCAAAGACCTTCGCCTCTTCGACCGGGAGCGAGCGAAGGCGGAGGCGCTGGCGTCAGCGCTCCGCGAGGCGTCGCCCGCCCTCTCGATTGTGGTGGTTGCGGATGCGGAGGCGGGCGCCCGGGGCGCCGAAGGGCTCGTCAACTGCACCCCGGTCGGCATGGTCGGCTACGGCGGCACGCCGCTTCCGCGCGCGGCGATGGTGGGCGCGGACTGGGCCTTCGACGCGGTCTACACGCCGGTCGATACGCCGTTCCTGCGGAATGCGGCGGCGGAAGGGCTGTCCGTGATTTCGGGTTACGAGCTCTTCTTCCATCAGGGCGTCGACGCGTTCCGCATCTTCGCCGGGCGTGAGGTCGATCAGGCCGCGCTCCGCGCCGGGCTCGAAGGCCGCCTCGAGACTGAAGGAGCGGCTGGATGAGCTACTACGCGCGGGCAAGCGGCTGGCACCCGCCGGCGCTCCATCCGCCCTACAAGACGAGCGTGAAGCGCAGCCCCTCCTTCGCGCCGGTGACGATGCCGCAGACGCCTTCCGAGCTTACCGGGCCTGCCTTCGGCCACAGTCTTCTCGGCCCGCTCGACAACGACCTCATCCGCAACTTCGGGGCGGAGCCCGCCATCGGGCCGCGCATCGTCGTCTTCGGGCGCGTGCAGGACGAGGACGGGCGCCCCGTGCCGGAGGCGCTGGTGGAGATCTGGCAGGCCAACGCCTCCGGCCGCTACCGGCACGCGAAGGAAGGCTATATCGGCGCCATCGACCCGAATTTCGGCGGCTGCGGACGCACGATCACGGATGAAGAGGGGCGGTACGAGTTTCGGACGATCCAGCCCGGCGCCTATCCCTGGCCGAACGGGCCGAACGACTGGCGGCCCGCGCATATCCATTTCTCGATCTTCGGCCGCGCCTTCGCGCAGCGGCTCATCACCCAGATGTATTTCGAGGGGGACCCGATGATCTGGCGCTGCCCCATCGTCTCATCCATCCCCTCGCGGGAAGCTGTGGAGGGCCTGATTGCGCGGTGGGACCCGGAGGCGACGCTGCCAATGGACGCGCGGGCCTTCCGCTTCGACATCACGCTGCGCGGGCGTCGCCGGACCATGTTCGAGGGCCGGCCATGAGGTTCAGGGAAAGCGCGAGCCAGACGGCGGGGCCCTATGTCCATATCGGCTGCACGCCGAATTTCTGCGGCATCGGCCGGGTTTACGTGGAGGACCTCGGAGGCCGGATGATCACCGGCGATGCGAAGGGGCAGCGGATCACGATCCTCGGAAGCGTGGTCGACGGCGCGGGCATGGCGCTCCGCGACGCCATGGTGGAGATCTGGCAGGCGGATGCGGCGGGGCTTTACGCGTCGCCGGAAGAGACGCGCGGCGCGGCGGACCCACATTTCACCGGCTTCGGACGCCGGGCGGGCGACTATGAGACCGGGGAATGGGTTTTCGAGACGATCCGCCCCGGCCCCGTTCCCGGCCCCGGCGGGCGGATGCAGGCGCCGCATGTGACCTTCTGGATCGTCGCGCGGGGGATCAATCTCGGCCTCCACACGCGGATGTATTTCCCGGAGGACGAACTCTCCGCCGATCCTGTCCTCTCCAGGATCGAGCACCGCTCCCGCATTCCCACGCTGGTGGCGAAGGCGGAGGGGCCCGGAGCCTATCGCTTCGATATCCGGCTCCAGGGGCCGGAGGAGACGATCTTCTTCGAGTGCTGAGGAAAGCGGCGCGCCTCGTGCGGAAAAACAGACGGAGGGGTATGGCCGCGCATCGCCGGTCATCGCCCCGGCGATGCGCCCGCGCCTAGCCTTGCCTCAAGGCCGGGTGAGCCGGCGCAATCGGGGAGGACGTCATGAAGAAGTATTTCTTGGGCGCGGTCGCCGCCGCGGCCCTTTTCGCGCCGCAGGCGATGGCGCAGGACACGATCAAGCTCGGCATTCTCGTCGCGCTCGAAGGCGCCTTCGCCGCGGGCGGGGCCGACGGCGTGCGCAATGTCGAACTCGCCATCAACCAGGCGGGCGGCATGGCCGGCGGCAAGAAGATCGAATTCGTCGTCGCCCCCTCCGACACGACGCCCGACACGGCGGTGCGCCAGGCGCGCAAGCTCATCGAGCAGGACGGGGTGGACATCATCATCGGCCCGCTCTCCGGCTCCGAGGGCATCGCGCTCCGCGATTATGCCAAGACGGTCCCGGAAAAGACCGTGATCAACGGCGTCTCCGGCGCGCTGGAGACGACGTGGGTGGACCCGGCGCCGAATTTCTTCCGCTTCAACCCGGACGGGGCGCAGTGGGGCTACGGGCTCGGCTCCTACGTGGTCAACGAGAAGGGCTGGAAGCGCGTGGCGACCGTCGCCGCCGACTATTCCTTCGGCTACACCAACTTCCTCGGCTTCGCGGTGGACTTCTGCAAGGCGGGCGGGGAGATCGTGGAGCGCTTCTGGGTGCCGCTCGGCTCCTCCGACTTCGGCGGCGTGATCGCCGCGCTGCCCGATGACGTGGACGCGATCTATCTCGGCGTCGGCGGCACGGACGCGATCAACTTCCTCAACCAGTTCGAGCAGGCGGGGACGGAGACGAACCTGATCGGCGGCACGATCATGGCCGACCAGACGGTGCTCACCTCCAAGGGCCGGGCGAAGGACGCGCTGATCGGCACGCCGACCTCGGGCTGGCTGGCCGAGGACAACGACTCGCCGGAATGGACCTCCTACGTGAAGGCCTATCAGGACGCCTTCCCGGAGAGCGAGCGCTTCCCCTCCCCGTCGCTCTTCGGCGTCGGCTACTACATCGCCACCACCGCCGCGATCGCCGCGCTGAACGAAGTCGACGGGGACCTTTCCGGCGGGCAGGCGAAGCTCCACGCCGCGCTGTCCTCGCTCGAGCACAAGACCCCGCTCGGCGTCATCTCGCTCAACGAGAACCGGCAGGCCACGGGCACGATCATGATCAACGAAGTGGTCGAAGATGGCCAGGGCGGGCTGCGCAACGCGCTGGTCGGCAAGGCCGAGGGCGTGACGCAGACGCTCGGCATGTCGGCGGAAGACTTCCGGGCGATGGGCCTTCCCTCGCGCGACACGCCGGACTGCGCCGCGCTCCGCGGCTGAAGCCTCGCGGCGCACCAGCGCCGCCTGACATGACCGACACGCCCGCGCCGGAGCCCGGCGCGGGCGCTTGACGGCCCGCCATTCCCGGAGAGGCCCATGTCGCTCATCGCCTATGTCACGCGCATCCATTTCGCCGACCGCGTGGTGGAGGATGCGCTTCCGGTGGAGTTGCGCCGGCTCGGCCTCTCCCGCCCCCTGATCGTGGCGGACGAGGCCGGTCGACGGGGCGACGCTTTCGACCGGATTCTCGACGCGCTGCCGCCCGGCGCCGTCGCCGCCGCGGCCCCCGCGCCCGACAGGCTCTCGCCCGAGGCGCTCCTCGCCGCAGCGCGCCGCTTCGAAGAGGCGGGGGCGGACGGGGTGATCGGCCTCGGCGGGCCGATGGCGCTCGACCTTGCGCGGGCGCTGGCGAAGGCGGGGCCGGAGAGCGCGGGCGCGCGCGAGCCTGTCCCGATGATCGCCGCGCCGACGACCACGGCGAGCGTGGGCCTCGGCCCCGTCTCCTCCGCCTTGGGCCTGAGCTGCGCCGCGCCGACGCCCTCGCTCCTGATCTGCGACCCGACGCTAACGATGGAGGCCGGGCAGAAGGAAACGGCGGCGGCGGGCATGGATGCGCTGATCCATTGCCTCGAAGCCTTCCTCTGCGCCACGTGGAACCCGCCCGCGGACGGGATTGCGCTCGACGGGATGCGCCGCGCGGCCGCGCATGTCGAGCGCGCGGTGCGGGACGGGGCGGACCCGGATGCGCGAAGGGAACTTCTGGCGGCTGCGCTCGATGCGGGGCTCGCCGCGCAGAAAGGGCTCGGCGGCGTCCGCGCCCTGGCGCATGCGCTGGAGGAGGAGACGGGGCGCGCACCCCGCCACGGCGAGCTTCACATCGCGCTCGTCGGCCCCGTCCTCGCCTTCAACGCGCCGGCGCTGGAGGCGAAGCTGGAGGCGGCGGCGGAGGCCCTGCGCCTGCCGGCGGGGCAGGAGCCGGGCGCCGGCCTCGCCGCGCTCGGCGCCCGGCTCGGGCTCCCG
>JAUHWJ010000101.1 GCA_030424705.1 Alphaproteobacteria bacterium
CCGCCCGCTCGCCCCCGCGCGGCGCAAGGCGCTGACCCTTCGGCTCGGGCGGGCGGCGGCGCTCCGGCTCCGGATGGCGCTCGACCCCGGCGCAGCGGCGCCCGCCGAGGGGTGAGCGTTCAGGCCGGCGCGGGGCCGGGCGGCGGGAAGGTGAGCCGCGCGGCGAAGCCCGCGCCCGGCGCCGTCTCGATGTCGAGCCTCGCGCCGATCTCCTCCGCCCGCGCGCAGGCGTTGGGGAGGCCCAGCCCGCCGCTCCGCGCCGCCGCGCGCTCCCCGGCGGGGCGTCCGCCGGGCATGAGCGCGACGGCGAGCGCCGCCGTCTCGTCCCCGCCCGCCTCCGCGGCCTCCGGCCCGGCGACGGAGAGGGCGATTCCGGCGGCTTCCGCAGCCGGCAGGCGGCCGCGCGCCGCTTCCTCCGCGAGCGCGCGGAGGTCGAACCGCGCCGCGGCGTCGGCGCCGGGGGCGGAGACGAGGCGCTCGATCATCGCCTCCATCCGCCGACCTGCAGTCAGGACGTCGGCGAGATAGGCGGCGCGGCGCTCCGGCCCCATGGTCTCGCCGGATGCGGCGAGGAACTCAGCCATGCCGAGAATGGCGCCGAGCGGGCCGCGGAGATCATGCGCCACGGCGGCGGCGAGGCCGGCCGCGCCGGGCTCCTCCTCCTCCATGAACTCGCCGAGGAGAAGCGTTTCGCCCCCCTCCCCCGGAAGAAGGCGGAGCGTGACGCGGGCGAGGCCGAAGCCGCGGAGCGACGCGGCGTGGCTGTAGCTGCCTCCGGCGCGCGCGGCGGCGAGCGCCGCCTCCGCCGCGCCGGGCTCGGCGTAGCGGGCCGCTAGCATCTCCGGCGCGGGACCGAAGGCCGCGATGTCCGCCGCGTTGCGGGCGACCGGCGCGCCGTCGACCGTGAAAAGGGCGAGCGGGCGCGGGGCGGCGTCGAATCCGGCTTGGGCCAGCGGGGCGGGGGCCCGCTCCGGCACCGAGCCGTCGAGACGAACGTGAAGGCGGCGGACGCCCGCGCGCTCCTCGGTCGACAGGCGGGCGAGGACGGCGCGAGGCAGGGAGCCGGGGTGAAGCGTGAGCGTGGCCGGTTCCGCCGCCTCGCTGAGGGCCGCGAGCGCGCCACAGAGCGCGCGCGCGTTCGCATCCTCCGGCGCGAAGACGCGGCGGCGCAGCGCCTCCTCCGTCGCCTCGCCCCAGAAGGCGAGGGCGGCCCGGTCCGCCTCGACGATACGAAGGCGACGCGGATCCCAGAGGAACGCGCCGGCGCAATGCGCGGCGTTCATCGGCGCGCCTTGCCGCGCCCCTTTCCGCCCGCGCGCGTTCGCGCCTGGGCCGCCGCCGCGCGCAACTCCTCAGCGATCTCTTCGGCCTCCTCGGGTTCGAAATCCATCGGGATCTCAACTCCCCGGCTCTCGACATAGATCCGCACCATGCCGAGCGTCGTGGGCCCGATCTGCAGATTCGCGTCTGCGGCGCTCTCCTTGTCGATGCCCATTCCGGCCTCCGTTTTTTCGCTAGATGGCGCGTTCTCGCGGCGGCTTGCAAGCGCGCATCGCGGGCCGCTTGCAAAAACCGGAGTCCGCGGCTAGACGATGCGCGGCGCCGACGTAGCTCAGTTGGTTAGAGCACCAGATTGTGGATCTGGGGGTCCCCCGTTCGAGCCGGGGCGTCGGTACCACCCCAGCCCTCCATCAAAGAGCAAGACCGCCGATCTGTTTCGCAGGGCGGGGATCGGTCGTTTCTCGCCCGGCCAGACGGGCGATCGCGCTGGCAAGCGTGTCCATCCGCAGCGGTTTGCTCACGCAAGCCTCGAAGCCGGCGGCGCGGTAGGCTTCGAGCTGATGGGTCATCGCATGGGCGGTGACCGCGGCGGCGGGCGGCGCGGGCACGCCCGCTTCGGCGGCGCGCGCCTTGATCGCGCCAAGGGCGGATACGCCGTCCATCGTCGGCATCGCGATGTCGAGCAGAATGACGTCGAACCGCCCCGGCGCCCATGCGGCCGCCGCCTCGGCCCCGTCGGCCACCACCGTCGCCCTCACGCCGAGCGCCTCCAGCATCCGCTCGAGGATCAGCCGGTTCGTCGCATTGTCCTCCGCCGCGAGCGCGCGCAGGCCGGCGACGTCCGGCGCGGCCGGGGCGTCGGCGTCCGTCTCCGTCTCGGCGCGCGCCTCGGGCGCTTCGATCTCGATCTCGAAGGTCGAGCCGAGCCCGGGCGCGCTTTCGAGCGTCAGCCTGCCGCCCAGCAGGCCGACGAGGCGGCGCACGATCGGCAGGCCGAGACCGGTGCCGCCGAAGCGCCGTGTGATCGTGCCGTCCCCCTGTTCGAACTCGTCGAAGACCCGAGCCTGCTGTTCCGCGTTCATCCCGATCCCGGTGTCCCGCACGCGGATGAGCAGCGGGGCGCCGGGCGGCGCGGAGACCGAGAGCTCGATCTCCCCGGCCTCGGTGAACTTCACCGCGTTGCCGACAAGGTTGTGCAGGATCTGCGTCAGCCGCTGCGGGTCGCCGAGCCGCATCAGCTCCGCCCCCGGGCCGCGGAGGACGCGGAGAGCGACGTTCTTCTTCCGCGCCTCGTAGGCGTGAAGCGCCTCGATCCGGTCGCAGAGTGCGGCGGGGGAGAAGGGGATGGCCTCCATCCGGAGCTTGCCCGCCTCGATCCGCGCGAGGTCGAGGATGTCGTTGATGACGGTCAGGAGCGCCTCGCCGCTCTCGCGGATGGTCGAGAGCATCTTCAGCTGCTTCGGCTGGAGCGCCGTCGTCGCCAGCAATTCGGCCATGCCGAGCACGCCGTTGAGCGGCGTGCGGATCTCGTGGCTCATGTTGGCGAGGAATTCGGATTTTGCCCGGCTCCCCGCCTCGGCCCGCTCGCGCGCCGCGACGAGCGCCGTCACGTCCGAACCGACGCCGCGGTAGCCGGCGAAGTTTCCCTCCCGGTCGAAGATCGGCGCGCCGGAAATCCTGAGCCACAACTCGCGGCCGTCCAGCGCCGGGCGGCGGAACACGAAGTCATTGAAGGGTTCGCGCGCGTCTAGGCGTTCCTTCAGCCATTCCCAATCTCGACCGGGTTCTGCCACCCGGTCCGTTCCGAGGCTGTCCTCGCGGCGGTGGCCGATCAACTGCGCGGTTCCGCCGACCGCCCGCTCGTAGCCTTGCGAAAGATACACGAAGCGAAGCTCCGCATCCTGCTCCCAGAACCAGTCCCGGCTCACCTCGGCGATGTCGGAAAAGCGCCTCTCGGCGTCGTCCCGTTCGTTCAGCGCGCGGCTCAGTTCGTCCCGCGCTTCGCGGAGCGCCTGCTCGCGCGCCTTCTGCTCGCTGATGTCGATATGAATGCCTGACATCGCCTTCGGCGCCCCGCCGGGCGCCCGCCGGACGACCCGGCCGGAGGACAGGATCCAGACCCAGCCGCCCTCGGCGTGCCGCATCCGGAACGTATGCTCGAAATGATCCGTCTCGCCCGAAAACACGCCCTTGAGGCGGCGCTGGGACTCCCGCATGTCGTCAGGGTGGCAGAGCTCCTCCCAGACCCTGGCGGTGACAGGATAAAGGTCCTCGAGCCGCCGGCCCAGCATCTCCGCCCAGCGCTCGTTGACGATGTTGGCCCCGGTCTCGATGTCCCATTCCCATGTGCCGACGCGGGCGCCGTCGATCACGTGCTGGAGCCGCCGTTCCGCTTCCTTCTGCTGAGTGATGTCGATGCGGAGGCCGACATGGCCGCCTTCGGGCGTCCGGCGCTCGATGACGCGAAGGCACCGGCCGTCCGCCAGGTCCTGCTCGAAATCGGTGCGCCGCTGGCGATGCTCCGCCATGCGCCAGGCGAGGAACTCCTCCTCGCGCCCGCGCCCGGCCTCGTATTCGCCCTTGGCGAGGCCGGCCCGGATGATGTCCTCGAATCGTGCGCCGGGGACCATCGATTCCGCCGACCGCGGATAGTAGTCGCGGTAGCGGCGGTTGCAGAGCACCAGACGGTCTTCCGCGTCGTAGTAGGAGAACCCGTCCGGCAGCGCGTCGATCGCGGCTTCAAGCCGGGCGCGCATGGTTTCCGCCTCCTCGGAGCGGGCGCGAAGCTCGGCCTGGTAGGCCACATGCTCCGATAGGTCCTCGACAAAGCTCCAGACGAGGACGCGGCCCTTCGCATCCGCCGCCACGACCCCGCGAACGACCGCAGGGAAGGACCCGCCGGCCCCGTTGCACAGAACGAGCCGCGCGGGGCCGTATTGTCCGGTCTCCACCATTTCGCGGAAGAGCGCGCCGGGGCTCGTCTCGCCGCCCTCCGCCACGAGGTCGGACAGGCGGCGCGCGCGTAAAGTCCCGAGGTCGAACCCGGAGGCCGCGAGATAGGCGGCGTTCGCATCCAGCACCGCGCCGGAATGAAGTTCGGAGAGCACCATGCCGACCGGCGCCTCGGCGAAGACGGCGTCAAGCAGCGCCTCGCGCGCCCGGAGCGCCGACTCGGCCTCGACCCGGGCCGTCGCGTCCCGAATTGCGAGAAGGTATCCGTCATCCTGTTTCCGCGCGACACGAAACTCGCGCCATAGCGGCTGCAAGTCCGGCCCCATTCGATAGAGGTGGACCCGGGAGCGGCCCTCGCTTGCAGCCTCGGCCATCGCCGCGCGTACGCTCGTCGCCGCCCCCGGAGGCAGCGACTCTTCCGGCGTCTTGCCGATCAGATCGTCCGGAGCAATCGCCAGCCACGCGAGGTCGGAGCCGTGCCAGTCGACGTATCGGCCTTCCGCGTTCGTCTCCATGACAAGATCGGGCAGCGCCTCTAGCACCGCCGCCATCCTGTCTTTGCCCTCACGGAGCGCCAGCGCATCGCGCCGCCTGATGAGCAGCGCCGCGATGGCGGCGGAAAGAGACTCCAGCAGAAAGACGTCGTCCTCAAGGAGGGGCCTCGGGGCGCGCACCGCGTCGTAGCCGACGAGGCCGGCGAGACGCCCCGCCTTCAGGATCGGCACGCAGAGAACGGAGCGGATATCCTGCTCCACGAGGTTCTTGCGCTCCGGCCTTTCGGGGGGGAGGGCCGGCACATCCTCGATGTAGACCGGGTCTCCCCGGTCGAAATCCTCCCGCCAGTGCTCGATCATGACGAGCGGCAGGCCCTGGAGCCGCGTCTTCATCGGCTCTATTCCGGGCGCGGCCCATTCATGCGTGTTATCCATCGTCGCGTTGTCGCGGAAGCGAAACACGTAGGTCCTGTCGAAGCCGGCGGCGCGGCCGACGTCGGCGAGCGCCGCCTCTATCTCCTCATCCGCCTGTTCCGGCGCGGCTTGCGCGAGCCGGGTGAGAACGCGGATCAGAGCCCGGTCGAAGGCCGGGGGCGAGCCGTCCGTCCGCGCGGTCAACGCGTCCGGCCGGGCGGTTTTATTGATATCGCCTGCTGGTCGCATCAATCCGCCGGTTCGCCCCGTTCAAATCCGTCGCGGAATAAAGGCCGCGAGATCGGTAGAATGCCGCACATATCAGCCGCAGCATAACCGATGATGAACGTCGGGCCCATCGCTGCGGCGAAGGGCGAAGATCAGGCGCGTTCGATCCTCGCCCGGAGCGCCTGCTGCTCGACCTCGCCGAGCGGGAAGCGCCACATCATCGCCACTGCGACGAGCTTCAGCGCGACCGGCGCCAGCGCGTAGAGGCCGGCGAGCGCGAGAAGCGCCCCCGGTGGATTCTCCGCCCCCGCCTGAAAGCCTGCGACGTCGAGCGCGATCAGCGCAAAGCCGCCGGAAAGCGCGAGCGCCGCCTTCGTAGCCACCGACCAGAGGGCGAAGAAGAGGCCCGTCCGCTGCTCCCCCGTCTCAGCCGTGTCCGAGTCCACCACATCCGCCTGAATCGAGGCGGGGAGCGCGAGATCGGCGCCGAGCGCGAAGCCGGTGGCGACGCAGATCGCGGCGAAGAGCGCGACGTCCCCCTCCCCGAGCCAGAAGGCGGGGGCGAAGGCGGCGGAGCACCAGATCATCGCGAGGCCCCACGCGCGGTGTTTCGAGAGGCGCCGCGCCGCCCAGGCCCAGAAGGGCAGGCCCGCGATGGCGCAGAGGAAGTAGACGAGGAGGAGCCAGCCCGCCTCCGGCGCGCCGAGATAATCGCCGATGAAGAAGAGGAAGAGCCCGGCGGGCAGGGCGTTGGCGAGCCCGTTGACGAAATAGGCGAGGAGCAGCCGGCGGAAGAGCGCGCTCCCCGCCACGGCGCGGAGCCCGGCCCTGAGCGCCATGCGGTTCTTCGTGTAGTCCGCCGGCTCCGGCGCCATCAGCGCCGCCGCGAGCGCAGCCAGCGGCATCAATGCGGCGACGAAGAGCGCGACGGCGCGCATCCCCTCCGCCGCCCCTTCGGAGACATTGTAGAGGATGACGGCGATCACGGTGCCGACCAGCGTCGCCCCTTCCCGCCAGGCGGTGATCGTCGCCCGCTCCGCATAATCGCCGGAAATCTCGGCGCCCCATGCGAACCAGGGCGTCAGCGCCACGGTCCAGGAGAGGGTCAGGAGCGAGAGCCACAGCGCGACATGGCCGATCCCCGCCCCTTCCGGCGGAACCATCAGCATCCAGCAGGAGATCGCGACGAGCGGCGCGGAGAGAAGGAGCCAGGGCTTCCGCCTCCCGAACCGGCGCGCGATGAAGCCCGGCGTCCGGTCCGACAGCCAGCCCATCAGCGGGTCCGTCACCGCGTCCATCAGCCGGATCGCGATGAAGAGCGCGCCGAGCGCGGCGAGGCTGACGCCCATCTCCGCATAGAACGGCGCGACATAGACATAGACCGGGAAATAGAGCGCCGCGAGCGGCAGCGCCGGCGCCGCATAGCCGGCGTTGCGGCGGAGGCTCACCGCCAGATCCGGTTGAAATATTCGGCGATGATCCCGGCGGTCATCGAGCCGAGGATGAGCGCCGCGAGGGTCCTGCGGGA
>JAUHWJ010000102.1 GCA_030424705.1 Alphaproteobacteria bacterium
CGTTTCAATCACGCCGGACGTCAACTTTTCGAACCCGGAGCGGATCGAGATAGGAGACGGGGTGAGCCTCGGCTCCCGCTGCATGATCTGGGCCGGCCCGGCCCATGGCCGCATCCGCATCGGGCGATACGCGCTGTTCGGGCCGGAGGTGATCGTCACGGCGGCCGGATACCGGTTCAATGACGGCGCGCCTGTCACGAAGCAGCCTATGGACGAGGCGGATGTCGAGATCGGGGAGGATGTCTGGCTTGGCGCCCGCGTCATCGTCCTGCCGGGCGCGCGGATCGGCGCGGGCTCGGTGATCGGCGCAGGCTCGGTCGTCCGCGGGGAGATTCCCCCCATGTCGGTCGCCGTCGGCTCCCCCGCCCGCGTCGTTGGGCGGCGGGAGATCGCGTCGCCGTAACCCTGGCGCCGGCGCAGGGCTGTTTTTTCCTGTCTCCGCGCTATCCTCCCTCTCGACGCCGACAGATCGAGAGGCCGCCCATGCTCCGTCTCGCCGCCGCCTTCCTTTTCCTTTCCGCCATTCCGGCTTTCGCTTCGCAATGCCAGCAGATCGCGGGGGACGGCGAGGCCCGCATCTGGCGGGCCGCGCTCCAGCCGGGCGAGGTGCGCATCCGTTTCCTCGGCCACGCCGCCCTCCGGATCGAGACGGACGAAGGCCGAGCCGCCGTCACCGATTACTTCGGCTACGCCGGTTCCGGCCCGACGCCCGATGCGGTTACGATGAACCACGCCCATTCCACCCACTGGACCCCAAACCCCGACCCGGCCATCGCCCATCCGCTGAAGGGCTGGGGCGAGGGGCTGGAGCCGGCGCGGCACTGGCTCCAGCTCGACAACCTCTTGATCCGCAACGTGACGACGGACATCCGCGCAGGCGGCGCCATGGAACGGGACGGAAACTCGATCTTCATCTTCGAATACGAGGGGCTCTGCATCGGCCATCTCGGTCATCTGCATCACCTGCTCGATGAAGGGCATTATGCGGAGATCGGCAGGCTCGATGTGGTCATGGCGCCCGTGGACGGCGGCTACACCATGTCGATCCCTGACATGATCACCGTCCTCAAGCGGGTGAAGGCGCGCGTCGTCATCCCGATGCACATCTTCTCGGATTTCGCTCTGGAGAAATTCCTGGCGGGAATGGCCGACGAATTTGCCGTCGTCGCGGAGCCGGCGGATGAACTCGTGCTCTCCGCGACCACCCTGCCTGACGTCCCGACGATCCGCGTCCTCCGCCCAGTTCGGTCTCACAGCATCTACGACTGAGCGGCGGCGCGACCCGTTCCATGCGCCCAGGGCTTCTGCACCGGGATATGCAGCCGAACGCGCATCCCGATCTCCAATGCGCCAGGCCTCTCGACCCGGGCGGTGACCCCGCGCCTATCGAGCGCGACAGTCGGAAAGGGCCGCCCGCGCCCAGGATACTCCTTTTCGATCTCCTCGGCGACGAAGCGGCACGGCCCGTTCGCCATGTCCACAGCGACGCTCGCGCCGGACTCGAAGATCAAGCGGGAAGACGGCGGAATCGATGAAAAGTCAGGTATCCCGGAGAGAATCACATTCGCCCCCGTCCATTCGGGCGCGATCCTCGGGATTCCCATGTCCGCCGCAACAGAGGCGAGTTCCTCCTCGGAGAGCAGCGAAAGCTGGCGGGCGTTTGCGATCTCCGTCCCCCGCTCGTATTGCAGCTTGACGCGGGAGCAGGAGGGCCGGGTCAGCCCGGCATGGCATTCCTCCGGCGGCCCAGCGAAGCCGAGGTCGAGCCGATCCCGCGGCTCGGAACGGAGCGTGACGGCACGGTCGAGCAGCACGCCCAGCCAGGTGATCGTGGCGTGGTGGTCTGTCGGCGTCAGCATCGGCATCCGGTCTCTCCTCCTTGCGGCGGCGCATGCGGGCGATATTGTCGGGGGCCGGAGGAGAGAGCAATGAGCGACGCAGCGCCGAACGCCACCTTCGCGACTTTCGGCTGGCCCGGAAGCCGCGTGGCCGAGACCGACCATTGGGGCGTCATGCTTCGACCCGCGCAGCCGACGCTCGGCGCTCTCGTCGTCGCCTTCAAGGGCGACGCGACAGCCTTCGGAGAGATCGGCGCGCCGGCCTTCGCCGAATTTGGGAAGGTCGTCGCGGCGACAGAAGCGATGCTGCGATCTGCCGTTGGGTACGAAAAGATCAACTGGCTCATGTTGATGATGGTCGATCCTCATGTTCATTTCCATGTCTTGCCGCGCTATCCGGGCGCGAAAGCGCTTGACGAGCTGGAGGTGACGGATTCCGGCTGGCCCGGCCCCCCTGCGCTCGGCGCGGCCGTGACGCCTGACGAGGCGCAGCGCGCCTCGCTCATCGCCCTTCTCCGCGCCGCCTGGCCGCTCTGAGCATGGCGAAGCTCAAGGCTTTGATCCTCGCCGGAGATCGCGGCCTGGAAGACCCGGTCTCCCGCGCCGCCGGCGTCTCGACCAAGGCCTTCGCGGAGGTCGGCGGCAAGCCGATGATCGACCATGTCGTCGCCGCGCTTCGCGGCGTGGAGGAGATCGGCGAGATCGCCGTCTCGATAGCGACGGACGCCCCGCCGATCCCGCGCGAGGCCCGGCGGCTGGATTCCGGCCCGACCCCGGCGACAAGCGCGGCCGAAGGTCTTGCGGCGCTCGGCGCGCCGCTCCTCATCGCCACGGCTGACCATCCGCTCCTCACGCCAGCTATGATCGCGGATTTCCTTAAGGGAGTCCGCGCTTCCGGCGCCGACGCCGCCGCGGCGGCCAGCCTGAAGGCGGTGGTGGAGATGGCCGGCAACCCCGCGCGCCGGACGTGGCTACGCTTTTCGGACGGTTGGTTGTCCGGCTGCAACCTCTTCTACATCGCCAACGAACGGGGCGCCGGCGCGATCGACTTCTGGCTGGACATAGAAGCCGACCGGAAGAGCCCGCTACGTATGGCGGCAAAGATCGGCCTGACGGCTCCGATCCTTTATCTCCTCGGCCGGCTCAGCCGGAAAAGCGCCGCGGCGCGGATCGGCCGGCTTGCCGAGTGCCGCACCGAGATCGTCCTGCTGGACCATCCGAACGCAGCGCATGACGTCGACAAGCCTGCGGATCTAGAATTCGCCCGGAGCCGCCTCCGCCCGATGTGAAGGGCGAGCGTCTTGGGCTCTCGTCGCGCGCGCCGCTCGCTTGTGCTTTTGGTTGATGATCTGCATCGCGAACTGTAGTTTTCAGTGATTCTTGTTTTTGGAGGTGTCCGATGTCCGACACTCTGGAGTTGTCGCGCAATTCCGCCATCGATGGGAACGTCTTCTCGGTCCTGCGCAGCGCGCTTCCCAACGCCTTGTCGAACAAGCCGTATCCCTACGTGGTGAATGACGACGCCTTGAATCCGGATCTGTACGCGCGCCTTGCGGAGACATTCCCGCCGGACGATCTCTTCTTCGCGCACATGCCGGAGATCAGGAACAATCAGGCCGTCCGCATCCCGGCGGCTGACGTGATCGGGTCGCCCCGTTTTTCGCCGGAATGGCGCGCCTTCTTCGAATGGCACACCTCGGAAGGATTTTGGCGGGACATCCTCCGCGTCTTCGGCCCCTCGATCCGCGCGGAATTCCCAGAACTCGAGGCGCGTCTCGGCCGCCCGATGGATGAATGGCGCGTCAAGCGGCGCTGGGAGCCGGGTGAGGCGGAGATCTCGCTCGACCTTCTCTTCGTCATCAACACGCCGGTGACGAAGGAAAGCTCGGTCCGCCCGGCCCATGTGGACCGGAAGAACAAGATCTTCAGCGGCCTCTTCTACATGAAGCAGCCGGGGGATCCGACACCGGGCGGCGATCTCTCGCTCTACCGTTTCAAGCCGGGGCGCGAGGGATTCGGCGGCCATTACGCCGAGCTCTCGGACGTCGACGAGGTGGTGACCGTGCCCTACGGCGCCAACCGCTTCGTCGCCTTTGTGAATTCGGGCAGGGCGATCCACGGCGTCACCCCGCGCCCCGTGACGAGCTGGACCCGCCGCTACATCAACTTTGTGGTCGAGACGCCGATGGACGCTTTCGGCCTGAAGCCGCTGCCGCTCTTTCGCCGCGTCGCCGCCGGGATCAGGCGCCGAAAGACGAAGTCGGCCGGGCTCGACCTCCGTCTCCCGCCGCCCGACTGAGTCAGCCGAGGAGCGCCGCAAGCCGCGCCGTCGCCTCCGCGCGCTCCGCCGCCATCCGCGCAGCGGCGCCCTCGATCCGCAGGAGCGCGCCCCGCCGCTGCGCCCAGCCGCGCGCGAGGAGCGCGGCGTGGAACCCTGCGAGGTCCGGCGGCGGCGCGGCGAGCCCGCGCGCGCCCGCGCCCGAGAGCCAGCGGCGCCCCGGTCCGGTCGCGCGAACCACGCTCATCCATCCCGGCTCCGGCGCCGGCAGGAGCGACACGGGCGCCCCCGTCGCCGCCGCATCGGAGAGGAGCGATACGCTGTCGCCCGAAACCAGAATTTCCCGCGCCTCCGAAAGCCATCGACGATACGGGTTCTCCCCAACCTTCCGCCATTCATGGACTTCCGCCCCCGGCAGCAACCGTCTCATCGCCGCCGCCGCCCCGGCCGGGCTCCGCGGCGAGGTGGCGAGGGAGAGCGGCGCCCCCGTCTCCTCCGCCAGCGCCGCCGCCGCTGCTGCAAAGCTCCGCAGATAATCCGGCGTGATCCGGGTGGACCATGAGGGACCGCCCAGCAACGCCAGCATCCGCCGCGGCTCCGCGCGCGGGGTCTCCGCCGACAGCGGAAGCGTGAGCGGCAGGACGTTCGGCTCCGCCGGCACGCCGTATTGCGGCGTCGCCAGCACCAGCGCGAACCAGTCGAGTGGGGCCCGCGGCCGCCCCAGCCAGACGAGCCGCGCCCCGCTCCGCGCCGCGATCCAGCGCGCCGCGGGCGCGTTGCGCCGCCCTGCGCCGATTACGAGCGAGGGCCAGGGCGGCCCGAACTCCGGTCTCCCCCGCAGCGACGCGAGCGAGCCGCCGAGCCACGCCGCCGGAGCCTCTTTCAGAAGATTGTGCGAGAGCGCGAACTCCCGCGTGTCGCCCCCCGCCATCGCCCCTAGGGCGCGGACCTGCGCATTGTCCCCGGCGTTGCGGCCGAGCAGGAGCCAGACCGACGCGCTCATCCAGCCCGCCGCGGTTTCAGCACGAGCGCGCGATAAAGGATGAAGAGCCGGTGCAGAAAGACGATCCCCTGCCTCAGAAGGAGCGCGAACCCCGCGCCGATCAGCCCGAACCAGCCCATGAAGGGCCAGAGCGCCGCGAGAAACAGCGCCGTCGAGATGATGGCGGACCAGAGCAGCGCCTTTTCCTTGCGGATCGTGAGCATCACCGGCTCGATCGCGAAGCCGAGCGCCATGAGCGCCGCTGACAGCCCCACGACTGTCAGGAGCCCGGCAGCCGGCGCCGCCTCCGCCCCGAAGAGAACCGTGAGAAGAAGCTCCCCGGCCAGGAAAAGAACGAGGCAGAAGGCCGAGAGCCCGGCCCCCGCCAGCGCCAGCGTGCGCCACAGGAGCCGGGCGATCGCCCTCCTGTCCCCCCGCGCCTCCATCCACGCGAATTCGGGGAAGATGATCGGCCCGAGCAACGAGGAGAGGCGGTTGAGCGACTCCGTCATCTGCCGCACCACGCCGAAGAGCCCCGCCGCCGTCGGCCCGAGCGCGCCGCCGACGGCGAGGACGGTGGCGTGGGTCAGGATCGTGTCCATCAGCGAGGTCGCGTTCAGAACGATCACGAAGCGCCAGATGCGCGGGAACCCTTCGGAAAGCGCGGACCAGGAGCCCAGCATCTGCGGCGCCAGCCGCCGCCGCCGCAACTCCCCGGCCGCCGCGAGCATGAGCTGGAAGCCGGAAAGAAGGGAAGCGAGGATCCAGACGAGGATCAGGTGCTCCAGCCCCCCGCCGAGCCAGAGAACGAGCGCCGCGCCGATGAAGCGGACCAGTGCGTTGTAGGCGTGCTGCCGCACCATCACGGCGAAGCGGTCGAAGAGCCGCAGCGCGCCGGTCGGCGTCGCCGCCGTGATGAAGGGGATCGTCAGCACGAACCAGGGCGCGAGCGCCACGGCCTCCGGCGGCCATTCGAGCCATCGCCCGACCAGCGGCGCGCAGAGCAGCCCGAGCCCGATGGAGGCGGCGAGGCCGATCAGGTCGAGCCGGATCGTGAAGCCGATCAGCCGGCGGAAATCCTCGTCTCGGCCGCTCGCCAGCGCCTCCGCGCCGAACTTCGTCACAGCCGCCCAGGACTGGAACTTGAGGAGCCCCGCGATCAGCCGGACATAGGCCTGAAGCAGGATCACGACGCCGAAAGCCTCTATACCCACCGCCCTTACGGCAAGCGCCGCGGCGGCGAGATTCACAAGCCCGAACACCGCCCGCCCGCCGAGGATCATGCCGGCGTTGCGCTTCATCCGCCGCCAGACGCCGCCGCGGCCTCCGCCGCCGCTCTGCGGCGATTCGCGCTGGGGGTCCATCCGGCCTTCCTCAAGTCGCGGCTCTGGCCAGCCGCCGGGGCGTTGGTTATATGGGCGTCAACGGGCCCTGCAAGGGCCGCCGCCCCCTCCGGAGGAGCGCAGATGACTTTGAACGCCGTCTTCATCCACACCAATGCGCAACAGATGGTCGGCGCGATTGTCGCCCGCCACTCGCTGAAGCGCACGGCGGCCGACCCTTCGGGCTTCGATGTCCGCATCCTGAGCCGGGAAGATTTTCCGATCTTCGAGAGCTTCGAGGGGCGGAAGTTCCTCCGCGCCGGCGGCTGGCGCGTCTGGAGGAACGACGATCTCCAGAGCTTCACCCCGCTCCGCTTCGCGCCGCCGGAGACGATGGGATATCAGGGCCGCGCAGTCGTGATCGACCCGGACATCTTCGCCGTCGGCGACATCGGCGCGCTCCTCGGGCGCGACATG
>JAUHWJ010000103.1 GCA_030424705.1 Alphaproteobacteria bacterium
CCGCGATCCTGCCGAAATTCGCCACCGCCTCCGGATTGGCGGAAAGCGAGCGGAAATCGACGCCGATCCGCCGCATCAGCGGGAACATCGCCGCCATTTCCTGCAACTCGCCGTTCGGCTCTCCGTCCGCACCCTTGGCGACGCCCTCCACATTCGTCTCCCGGGAATATCCGGCGAGGGCGAGGGCGGGGGAGTTGGCGGTCAGGAGGTGGAAGTTGGAATGCTGCACGGCGATGGGCCGCGTCGTCGAAACCGCGTCGAGATGCGTGCGGTTCAGCCGCTCCGTCGGCAGGAAGATCGGGTCGAACCCCCAGGCGTAGAGCGGCGCCTCCGGCGCGGCGCCGGAGGCGCTCATCTTCGCCTCCGCCTCCCGAAGCCGCTCGATCACCTCCTCGATCCGCGTCAGCCCCTTCCAGAGCTTGCCCTCCGCATCCACCCGGTCGTGATAGCCGACATAGGGAAACTTCCACATCGCCCCGGCCATCATGTGCGCATGGCCCTCGACGAAGCCGGGGAGCAGAACGTCGCCGGCAAACCGGTCGTCATGCCGCCCGCCGCCCCAGGGCTCCGCGCAGTCCGCGCCGCCGACGGCGAGGATGCGCCCCTCCCGCACCGCCACATGGGTCGCGAAGGGGAGGTTGCGGTCCATCGTCACGATCCGCTTCGCGCGGTAGATGATCGTCTCGCTCATGGTTCTCTCCCCTGTCCATGCGTCACGACGGAGACGTTAAGGCCTCCGGCGCCCCTCCGATGGCGCCAGTTTCCGCCTTTTTCGCGAGACTGGCGCATTTCTCTTTGCAGATGCGAAAAGAGGCTGTTTGCTGGACCTGCCGAAAAAAACAACAGGGAGACTTGCGATGAAATTCGCGCGCATTCTCGGCGGCGTCGCCGCCCTCGCCTTGCTATCGCCCTTCGCCGCCGCCGCCGATGGCGGCTCGCTGGTGATTCTCTCGACTCAGACGCCGCGGCACCTGAACGGAGCCGTCCAGTCCGGCACCGCGACGGCGGTGCCCTCGACGCAGCTCTTCGCCTCCCCGCTCCGCTATGACGCGGAATGGAACCCGCAGCCCTATCTCGCGGAAAGCTGGGAGGTTTCGGAGGACGGTCTCTCCGTCACGCTCAACCTCGTGAAGAACGCGACCTTCCATGACGGCAAGCCCGTCACCTCGGAGGATGTCGCCTTCTCGATCATGACGACGAAGGAAAACCATCCCTTCAAGTCGATGTTCGCCCCCGTCGAGACGATCGAGACGCCGGACGCGCACACCGCGATCATCAGGCTCTCCAAGCCGCACCCCGCGCTCCTCCTCGCCCTCTCGCCCGCGCTGGCGCCCGTGCTCCCGAAGCACGTCTACGGAGACGGGCAGGACCCGAAGAGCCATCCGGCGAACTCCGCGCCCATAGGCTCCGGACCCTTCATGCTGGAGAGCTTCACGCCCGGCGAGGCGACGATCCTGAAGAAGAACCCCAACTTCTTCCGCGAGGGCTATCCGAAGCTCGACGAGATCATCATCCGCATCGTGAAGGACGAGAACGCCCTCCTCATCGCCATGGAAAACGGCGAGGCGGACATCTTCCCCTTCATGACCTCCTCCAACAGCATCAAGCGGATGCAGGGCGTGGAGCGGCTGACGGTGACCGATCAGGGCTATGCCGGCATCGGCCCGATCAACTGGCTCGCCTTCAACACCAAGTCGGAGAAGCTGTCGGACAAGCGGGTGCGGCAGGCCATCGCCTACGCCATCGACCGCGACTTCATCACGAAGGCGCTGATGCGCGGCGTCGCGCAGCAGCAGCGCGGCCCGATCATCGAGAGCTCGCCCTTCTTCGACGCCTCGATCCCCGCCTATGACGTCGATCTCGACAAGGCGAAGGCGCTGATGGCGGAGGCCGGCTTCGCCGACGGCATGGAGCTTTCGGTCGACTACATCCCGGGCAATGACGAGCAGCAGAAGAACGTCGCCGAATACCTCAAGTCCCAGCTGAAGAAGATCGGGATCGAGGTCTCCGTCCGCCCCTCGCCCGATTTCCCGACCTGGGCGGGCCGCGTCTCCAGCCACGATTTCGAGCTGACGATGGACGTGGTCTTCAACTGGGGCGACCCGGTGATCGGCGTCCACCGCACCTATCTCTCCACGAACATCGTGCCCGGCGTGATCTGGTCCAACACCCAGTCCTACGCCAACGCGAAGGTGGACGAGATCCTGAACGCCGCCGCGGTCGAGGGCGACCCGGAGGAGCGGAAGGCGCTCTACGCCGAGTTCCAGCAGATCGTGGGGGACGAACTGCCGATCTACTGGCTCAACGCCTCGCCCTACCACACCGCCTATGACAGCCGGCTCGGCAACCCGCCGATGACCATCTGGGGCCCGATGTCCCCGCTCGACGAGGTCTACTGGAAGGAGCCGAAGTGAGCGGCGCCGAGGCCGGGCGGTTCGCCGCCCGGCCAGTCTGAGGTTCGCTCATGGCCGGCTATCTCCTCCGCAGGCTCGCCTACGGCCTTCTCCTGATGGCCGGGGTGGTGATCCTCAACTTCTTCCTGATCCGCCTCGCCCCCGGCGACCCCGCGGAGGTGATCGCGGGGGACATGGGCGGGGCGACGGCGGAGGTTCTGGCCGCGATCCGCGCCGATTACGGGCTGGACCAGCCGCTCCTCGTCCAGCTCGGCCGCTATCTCGGCGCGATGATGCAGGGCGATCTCGGAGAATCCTATTTCTTCAACCGCCCCGTCGCGGAGCTGATCGGCGCCCGGATCGGGCCGACGATCCTCCTCGTCCTCGCCGCGCAGGTCATCTCCATCACCATCGGCGTCGCGATGGGCGTCATGGCGGCGCGGAAGCCGAACGGCGTGCTCTCCGGCGCCGTCTCGGTCGTCGCCACCATCGGCTACGCCGTGCCGGTGTTCTGGATGGGCATCATGCTCATCATCCTCTTCGCCTCCATCATCCCGATCTTTCCGGTGGAGGGGATGGCGGACATCCGCCTCCGCAACGAGGGCTGGCTGGAGCGGATGATCGACATCCTGCACCATCTCGCGCTCCCCGCCTTCTCCCTCGCGGTGATCTTCCTCGCGATCTACGCCCGCCTCTCCCGCGCCTCGATGCTGGACGTGCTGGGGGCGGATTACGTCCGCACCGCCCGCGCCAAGGGCGCTTCGGAGCGCTCCGTCCTCTTCCGCCACGCGCTCCGCAACGCCGCGCTCCCGGTCATCACCGTGGCCGGGCTGCAATTCGGCGGGCTCCTCTCCGGCGCATTGCTGGTGGAGACGGTGTTCAACTGGCCCGGCATGGGCACGCTGGCCTTCGACGCGATCCTGCGGCGGGACTATACGCTTCTCCTCGGCGTCCTCTTCTGCGCCGCCGCGATGGTCGTCATCGCCAACATCGTCACCGACCTCGCCTATCGCCTCGCCGACCCGCGCCTGAGGGGGGAGACATGAGCGCCGCCGATCCCGCCGCGCCCCGTCGGCCCGCCCGCGCCGAAAGCCCGCTCCGCGAGGCTTGGGTCATGTTCCGCCGGAACAGGCCGGCGATGGCCGGGCTCGCGCTCCTCGTCCTCATCATCCTCGCAACGCTTTACGGCGCGCTCCTCTACGGCGGCGACCCTTACGAGATCGTCTGGGCCCCGCACGAGCCGCCGGGCGCGACGCCCGAATTCCCCCTCGGCACCGACTATCTCGGGCGGGACATCGTGGCCGGCCTCCTGACCGGCGGCGGCCCGACCCTCGCCGTCGGCGCCGCCGCCGCGCTCCTCACCATGCTGATCGGCGTCACCATCGGCGCCCTCGCCGGCTATTTCGGCGGCGCGATCGACAACCTCCTGATGCGCTTCACCGAATTCTTTCAGGTCCTCCCCGCGCTCCTCTTCGCCATGGTGCTGGTGACGCTCTTCTCCCCCTCGCTCACGATGATCGCGATCGCCATCGGCCTCGTCTCCTGGCCGCAGACCGCGCGGCTGACGCGGGCGGAATTCCTGAAGATCCGGAAGCTCGAATACGTCACCGCCGCCCGCGCCATCGGCGCGCGGGACGGGCGGATCATGTGGCGCGTGATCCTGCCGAACGCCCTGCCGCCGCTCATCGTCTCGGCCACCCTCACCATCGGCGTCGCCATCCTCTTCGAGGCCGGGCTCTCCTTCCTCGGGCTCGGGGACCCGAACACGATGTCCTGGGGCCTGATGATCGGCGCCAACCGCGCCTACATCCTCTCCGCCTGGTGGCCCGTCACCTTCCCCGGCCTTGCGATCTTCCTCACCGTCTTCGCCGTGTCGCTGGTGGGCGACGGGTTGAACGACGCCTTCAACCCGAAACTCCGGGAGCGCTGAATGGCGCTCCTCGAAATCGACGAGCTGAAGGTCACGTTCCGCACCCGCCACGGCCCGGTGACGGCGCTGGACGGCGTGAGCCTCCGCGTCGAGGCGGGGGAGACGCTCGGCATCGTCGGGGAATCCGGCTGCGGCAAGTCGATCACCGCGCTCTCCGTCATGGGCCTCGTCCCCTCGCCGCCGGGAAACATCGCCGGCGGCGCGATCCGGCTGGCGGGGGAGGACCTCGTGGGCGCCTCCCCGCGCCGCCTGCGGAAGCTCCGCGGCTCCGAGATCGCCATGATCTTTCAGGAGCCGATGACCTCCCTCAACCCCGTCTTCACCGCGGGGGACCAGATCGCCGAGGCGATCATGCTCCACCAGAACGTCAGCCGCGCCGAGGCGCTGACCCGCGCTGTCGCCCTGCTGGACCGCGTTGGGATACCCGAGGCCCGCCGCCGGGCGGAGGATTACCCGCACCAGCTTTCCGGCGGCATGCGCCAGCGCGTGATGATCGCCATGGCCGTCTCCTGCCAGCCCAAGGTGCTGATCGCGGACGAGCCGACCACCGCGCTGGACGTGACCGTTCAGGCCCAGATCTTCGACCTCCTGAACGACCTCCAGCGGGAGACGGGCGCCGCCATCATGCTCATCACGCATGACATGGGCGCCATCGCCGAAATGGCGGACCGGGTGGCGGTGATGTATGCCGGCCGCGTGATCGAGGAGGGGCGGGCGGACGACATCCTCGACCACCCCAAACACCCCTATACGCGCGGCCTCATCGCCTGCATCCCGAATGTCGGGAAGGGGGAGGGGGGCGAGCCCCCGCCGCTCGCGGAAATCCCCGGCGTCGTCCCGCCGCTCCACCTCCTCGGCGCCGGCTGCGCCTTCCGGGAGCGGTGCGGTTCAGCCTTCGACCGCTGCGCGGCGGAGCGCCCCCGCCTCCTCGGCCCCGCCGCCCATCCCGCCGCCTGCCACGCGGTCGAGGAGGGGCGGCCATGAACGCGCTCTTGGAGGCGAAGGGCCTCACCGTCCGCTTCCCCATGCCGAAGCGGAACCCCTTCGCGAAGCGGGACTTTCTCGAAGCCGTCCGCGGCGTCGATTTCGCGCTGGCGGAGGGGCGGACGCTCGGCATCGTCGGCGAATCCGGCTCGGGCAAGACGACCGCCGCGATGGCCGCGATCCGCCTCACCGGCCCGGCGACGGGCGAGGTGCGCTTCCGGGGGGAGGACCTCCTCGCCCTCGGCCCGGAGGAGATGCGCCTCCGCCGCCGCGACCTGCAGGTGATCTTTCAGGACCCGTATTCCTCCCTCAACCCGCGCGACCGGGTGAGCCACATCGTGCGCGAGCCGCTCGATCTCCTCGGCGTCGGGGACGACGCCAGCCGCGACGCGCGGGTGGAGGAGCTCTTCTCCCTCGTCGGCCTGAGGCGGGACCAGCTCCCCCTCTTCCCGCATCAGTTCTCCGGCGGGCAGCGCCAGCGCATCTCCATCGCCCGCGCGCTGGCCACCAACCCGAAGCTCATCGTCTGCGACGAGCCGGTGAGCGCGCTCGATGTTGCGATCCAGGCGCAGATCCTCAACCTCCTCGTCCGGCTCCAGGGCGAGTTCGGCCTCTCCTATCTCTTCATCAGCCACGATCTCGGCGTGATCCGGCAGATCTGCCAGGACGTGGCGGTGATGTATCTCGGGCGGATCGTGGAGCAGGCGCCCCGCGCCGCGCTCTTCTCCCGCCCGCTCCATCCCTACACGCAGGCCCTCCTCGCCGCCGCGCCCTCGCTCGCGCGGCGGAAATCGGCGGGCTACCAGCGCCCTGCGAAACTGAAGGGCGACCCGCCGAGCCCGATCAACCCGCCCCCCGGCTGCGCCTTCGCGGAGCGGTGCCCGAAAGCGCAGGCGAAATGCCGGGAGGAGCGGCCACGGCTGGCGCCGGACGGGGACAGCCTCGTCGCCTGCTGGTTCCCCGGCTGAGCCTCAGCCCGCCGCGCCCCGCCATGTGACGGCGAGGATCGTCGTGTCGTCCGTGGGCGCGCGCCCCGCCTGATGGCGGGAGACGGCCTCTTCCAGCGCCTTCACCACCGCCGCCGCCCCGCCCGGAGCCGCCCCCGCGGCGATCTCCGCCGCCCGCGCCTCGCCGAAGAGGTCGCCGCCGGGCGTCTCCGCCTCGTGCACCCCGTCCGTGAAGATCAGGATCGTGTCGCCCGGCCGGAGCGTCAGCCGCGCCGTCTCGAAGTCCGGCGCCTCCATCCAGCCGAGCGGCGCGACGGCCGGCAGCGTGAGGGGCCGCGCCGCGCCGTCCGCGCCGATCACCAGCGGCGGCTCGCAGCCCGCCGCGGCGAATTCCGCCTCCCCCGTCTCCGGGTCGATGCGGACGAGCGCGAGGGTCACGAAGCCCCCCTTCTCCCGCCGCCACGCTCCGGGCGCCTGCCGCACGAATTCCCGCGCCACGGCGGCGAGCGCGGCGCCGAGCGGGCCTTCCGTCCGGTCCGTCACCGCGCCGGTGATGGATTTCGAGAGCGCGGTGACGAGGCTCGCCTCCAGCCCCTTGCCCGAAACGTCGCCGACAGCG
>JAUHWJ010000104.1 GCA_030424705.1 Alphaproteobacteria bacterium
CGGCGGAGACCCGGAGACCGACAGCGAGGCGCTGGACCTGCTCGCCTTTCGCGCAAGAGAGGCCGGGCTCACCTCTGTATCCGGCCGGTTTCTGGTCGATGCGGGGCTCCTGCCGGCCATTGAGCGAATAGACCCCACGCAGCCGGAGACGGCCGCCTACAACCCATCCGTCGGCGGCCTCAACCTGAACTACAACCGCGTATTCGTGGAATGGCGCCGGCGGGACGGTGCGCCCTCGGTCTCGGTCGAGGCGCGGGCCGAAACGCTCAGCCCCGTGACCGCCGCAGTTCGGGTGGAGGCGCATGAGGTCGTCTCGGGTCCCGGAGCTTTCGTCTATCTCGGAGGGGCGCCGGAGACGTGGCATGTGGCGGCTACCGCGCTGGCGCGAGATGGCGGGCGATGGCTCCCGGTCCGCCGCCCGGCGGACTATGCCGGGGAGGTCTTCGCCCAGCAGGCGGATCAGGCAGGGCTCAGGCTGCCGCCTCCGGAGCCCGGCCCCGCGCCCGCCGTCGCCGACGTGATCGCCCGCGTCGAGAGCCGGCCGCTCGCGGACATTCTGACGGACATGATGCGGTATTCGACGAATTTGACAGCCGAGGCCGTCGGCCTGGCGGCGACGCGCGCGGCTGGCGGATCGGCTGAGACCCTTGAAGCCTCGGCCGGCGCGATGAACACATGGGCGGCGCAGTTCGCGGGCTTTCCGCCGGGCGATCCGGGGTTCCGGCTGACCAACCATTCAGGGCTGTCGACCGAAAGCCGCGCCAGTGTTCGTCGCCTTGCCGAATTCCTCGTCGCTTCCGAGCGGCGCGGCTTTCCGGCGCTCGGCGGCGGACGCGCGGCCACCCTGCGCGGCCTTACCCCGGACCGGCCTGTGCTCGACGAGGGCGAGGCGAAGCCGGCTGTCGCCGCCAGCGTGCGCGCCAAGACCGGGACGATGAACTTCGTGAGCGCGCTCGCCGGTTATATCGAGCCTGAAGCCGGCCGCCGCCTCGCCTTTGCGATCATCGCCGCGGACCTGCCGCAGCGCGCCGCGTTTGCGATGGACGAGGTGGAGACGCCGCCAGGCGCGCGCGCGTGGGCTGCGCGCGCGCGCGCGCTCCAGCGCGCGCTCATCCGAAGCTGGATCGCGCGCTTCGCCGCGCCGCGCGTCGCCGCGGCGTCGGATTAGGCGACCATGGGTCAGAGCTTGGCGGCTGTCTTCTTCAGGAACGCGGCCATATCCGCGCGGAACTCCGCGCGGTTGAGAGCGAAGGCGACCGTCGCCTGGAGATAGCCGAGCTTGGAGCCGCAATCGAACCGCTCGCCCCTGAACCGGAGGCCGTGAACGGGCCGGCCGATCTTGATTTCCTGCGCGATGGCGTCCGTCAGCTGGATTTCGCCGTTCGCGCCCGGCTTGATGACCGAGAGGTTCTTCATGACCCGCGGGCTCAGAATGTATCGTCCGATCACGGCGAGATTGGAGGGCGCGTCCGCCGCCTTCGGCTTCTCGACCATGCCGCGCATCTCGACGAGCCTACCGTCGTCGCTCGCCGGGTCGATCACGCCGTAGCTGGATATGCTCTCCGGCCCGACCTCCATTGCGGCGACGATGCAGCCGCCCATCTCGTCGTGCGCCTCGACCATCTGCTTGAGGCAGCCGACCTCGCCCTGGATCACGTCGTCCGGCAGGATCACCGCGAAAGGCTCGTCGCCCACGAGATGCCGGGCGCACCATACGGCGTGGCCAAGTCCGAGCGCCTCCTGCTGGCGGAGATAGCTGATCGCGCCGGAGGGCATCTCCGCCGGCTTGATGAGCTCGAGAAGATCGGGCTTGTTCTTCTCTTCCAGCGCACGGACAAGCTCCGGAGCGCTGTCGAAATAGTCCTCGAGGGCGGACTTTCCCTTCGCCGTCACGAAGATGAAGTCGGTGATCCCGGCCTCGCGCGCCTCGTCGATGGCGTACTGGATCAGAGGGCGGTCCACGAGCGGCAGCACTTCCTTCGGCACGGCCTTCGTCGCGGGAAGGAAGCGGGTTCCAAGCCCGGCGACAGGGAAAACGGCCTTGCGCACAGTCGTCATTCGATCCTCCTCGGTTCGCCCCTGTCTCTATATCGCCCGCATGACGATTCCAATGCGCGGCGCCGCTTTCCCTCAGGCGCGCTCGACGGCATCTTCCGCGAAACGGATGAGGAGAGGGTTATGAATGTCGCCGAGGATCGGGCGCTGCTGCGCGACATGTTCGACGCCGCGCTGGCGGCCGCGGCCCCTGCGCGGCTGATCGGCGGGCATCTGCCGCAGCCGCCCGCCGGGCGGCTGATCGTGATCGGCGCGGGGAAGGCCGCCGCCTCAATGGCCGCTTCCTTCGAGGCTGCGTGGGGCGCGCAGAGCCCGGCGCCCGAAGGTATGGTCGTGACGCGCTACGGCCATGGCGCGCTAACAAAGCGGATCAAGGTCGTCGAGGCGTCGCATCCCGAGCCGGACGAGGCCGGGCGAGAAGCGGCGCGGCGCATCCTCTCGCTGGCTGAGGGCGCGGGAGAGGGAGACCTCGTCCTCGCGCTGATCTCGGGCGGCGGCTCAGCGCTCCTCTCCCTTCCGGCGCCGGGTGTGGATTTCGGGGAGAAGCAGGCGCTCACCCGCGCCCTCCTCGCCTCCGGCGCGCCGATAGGAGAGATGAATTGCGTCCGCAAGCATCTGTCCGCCATCAAGGGCGGCAGGCTCGCCGCCGCCGCCTTCCCCGCCCGCATGCTGACGCTCGCGATCTCCGATGTGCCGGGGGACGATCCGGGGGTCATCGCCTCCGGGCCAACGGTGGCTGACGAGACGACCTTCGCGGAAGCGCGGGCGATCCTCGACCGGCGCGGGATTGCGGCGCCGCCATCTGTGGCCCGCCATCTAGAAGCGGCGGCGGACGAGACGCCAAAGCCGGGAGATCCGCGCCTCATGCGCGCGGAGTATCGGCTGATCGGCGCGCCCATGCTGTCGCTACAGGCCGCCGCCGCCGTGGCGAAGGCGGCGGGCGTCCGCCCCGTGATCCTCGGCGACGCCATCGAAGGCGAGGCGCGGGACCTGGGAGCCGAGATGGCGGCGCAGGCGCTCGCCGAACGCGGAGCGGTCGCCCTCATTTCGGGCGGAGAGACGACGGTGACGATCCGGCGCGGAGCGACTCCTCTCGGTAGCGGCGGGAGAAATGTCGAATTCCTCCTCGGGCTGGCCGCGACACTCAAGGGTGCGAGGGGCATATCCGCCATCGCCTGCGACACGGACGGGGTGGACGGGATGCAGGAGGTCGCTGGCGCCATCGTGGACGAGGGGACGCCAGAGCGGGCCGAGGCCGCCGGGCGGACGCTGGAGGACGCCCTCGCCCGGCATGACGGCCACGGCTTCTTCGCCGCCACCGGCGATCAGGTCGCCACCGGGCCGACGCTGACCAATGTCAACGATTTCCGCGCGATCCTCGTGCGGCGCGGCTGAAGCCGCGCCGCGAGCCGTCATTCCGCAGCGGAAAGGACGCCGCGATTGATCTGGTCCATCTCGATGCTCTCGAACAGGGCCTTGAAGTTGCCCTCGCCGAAGCCGTCGTCGCCCTTCCTCTGGATGAACTCGAAGAAGATCGGGCCGACCACCGTCTTTGAGAAGATCTGGAGCAGGATGCGCGTCATCCCCCCGTCGACCACGCCCTCGCCGTCAATCAGGATGCCGTGCTTCTTCATCCGCTCGATCGGCTCCTCGTGATTGGCGACCCGCTTGCTGGACATGTCGTAATAGACGTCCGGCGGCGGCGGCATGAATTCGAGCCCGTTCGCCGCCAGCGCGTCCACGCTCTTGTAGATGTCGTTCGTCGCCACCGCGATGTGCTGGATGCCCTCGCCGTTGTACTCGCGAAGATATTCCTCGATCTGGCTGTTCTCGTCCGCGCTCTCGTTGATCGGAATGCGGATCTTGCCGCAGGGTGAGGTCAGGGCGCGGGAGAAGAGGCCGGTCATCTTCCCCTTGATGTCGAAGAAGCGGATCTCCTTGAAATTGAAGATGCCGGAATAGAAGCCATACCACTTGTCCATATTGCCGCGATGGACGTTATGAGTCAGGTGATCGAGATAGAAGAAGCCGAGGCCCTCGGGCCGCGGGTCGACCGCGCCGAGCCACTCATAGTCCTTCATGTAAGGCGAGCCGCCATCACGCGCGACGAAGTAGAGTAGCGAGCCGCCGATGCCGAGGATCGCCGGCGCATCCATTACCTTGTCGTCGCCATGGTATCCCTTCGCACCGTTCGCGACGGCATGGTCGTAGGCCTGCTGAGGGTCCACCACGCGCCACGCCATGGAAGCGGCGCAGGGGCCGTGCTTCTTCACGAAATCGGCGGCAAAATCACCCTTCTCCGCGTTGACGAGATAGTTGACGTCGCCCTGCCGATAGAGCGTCACGTCCTTCGTCCGGTGCTTCGCCACAGCGGTGTAGCCCATCATGCGGAAGAGCTTGTGAAGCTCCTCGGGCTCCGGATGCGCGAACTCGACGAACTCGAACCCATCCGTCCCGGCGGGGTTGTGCTTCGTGATCTCGGCAGGGGCGGCGTCGTGCGGGAAGGGTCCCATCTCTCGGCTCCTCTCTGAATGGCGATTTCGTGAGAGAATGGCGGAATCGGCGCGCGATGTCCGTGCGTTCTTAGGTTATGCTGCTATCCTCTCGCACAGATCGTGAGCAAATCGCCAAAGGCGCGCACGAAATGGACCTCGACGGATTCGACCGGAAGATCCTCGCCCTACTTCAGGCGGATGCAAGCCTGACCAACGCCGCACTGGCGGAGCGTGTCGCACTCTCCCCTTCGCAATGCTCTCGCCGCCGGATCGCGCTGGAGGAGGCGGGGTTCATCACCGGCTATCGGGCTGAGGTAGAGCCCGCACGGCTCGGCTACGTGGTGGAGGCCTTCAGCCGCGTGACGCTCGCCGCCCATTCCGAGAGCGTCGTGGACGATATCGCCGCGTTCTTTGACGGCCTTCCCGAGGTGCGGATGGCCTACACGCTCACGGGGGACGCAGACTATCTGCTCCACGTTCAGGTCAGGAGCCTCGACGAGCTTGCGAGCTTCGTTCACCGCCGCCTGTTGCCGCACCCGATGGTCGCGCAAGTGCGGTCGGATATCGTGCTTCAGCGTGTGGGCAGAATGAAGGGCGTCCCCGTGTGAATGGCCCTCAGGCCACCCATCCCGACAGCTCGACCTTCAGGATCGCCTCCATCATGTCGATATGCGCCTCGTCGTCATTAAGGCAGGGAATGTAGTCGAACCGCTCGCCGCCGGCCTCCTCGAAGGCTTCCTTGATTTCCTCGTTGATCTCCTCGAGCGTTTCGACGCAATCGGCGGAGAAGCCAGGGGCCATGATGGCGATGTGCTTCTTGCCAGCCTTCGCCAGTTCCGCGACGTGCTCGACCGTGTAGGGCTGGAGCCATTGCTTCGGCCCGAAGCGGGACTGGAAGGTGGTCAGCACCTCGCCCTTCTCCCAGCCGAGCCGCTCGCGCAGTAGCCGCGTCGTCTTGTGGCAGGCGCAATGATAGGGATCGCCCTTGTCCAGATAATCCTTCGGCAAGCCGTGATAGGAGGCCACGAGCACATCCGGCCGCCGGTCCATCGCGGCATAGGCGCGCTCGACCGATTGGGCCAGCGCTTCGGCGTAGAGCGGATGGTCGTTATAGGCGGCCACCGTGCGCAAGGCCGGCTGCCAGCGCATCTTCATCAGCGCACGGAACGCCTGATCGTTCGCCGTCGCCGTCGTCGTCGCGGAATATTGCGGATAGAGTGGGAAGAAGACGATGCGGTCGCATCCCTTCTCCTGCAATTCCTGAATCTTGGAAGGCGTAGAAGGATCGCCGTAGCGCATGCAGAAATCGACGATAACCTGGTCGCCATAGGCTGCGTGGAGTCGCGCGGCCACTTTCTCGGTCTGCGCCCGGGTGATGGTGCGCAGCGGGCTCTCGTCCTTCTCCCGGTTCCAGATCGAAGCGTATGCTTCGCCCGATTTCTGCGGCCGCGTGGTCAGGATCACGAGGTTGAGGATCGGCTGCCAAAGCCATTTCGGCGCTTCGATAACGCGCTGGTCCGAAAGAAACTCCTTCAGATAGCGGCGCATGTTCCAGTAGTCGGTGCCGTTCGGCGTGCCGAGATTGACGATCAGCACACCGGTTTTCCGCGCGGGGATGCGCGGATGGTCGCCCGGAGCGTGGGCGAGACGATCGAGGGCGGCCTCGTCTTTCATCAGGTCTCTCATCGGCTTCCCACCCTTCTTACATGGCGCGGCGGCGCGGTGCGAGAGGTAGCCCGGCTTGCGGCGGCTTCAAACCGGCGCGTCTATTCGCCTCCCTCGCGCGGCAGCCGAGCCTCTTCCGCGCCGAGCGCATCCGCAAGCCGGGCAGCCGCCGAGCCGGGGCGGAGCGGCTTTGGCTGCCCCTCCGCCGGGGCCCAGCCGGCGAGATGGATGATCTCGAACGTTGCGGTCACGCGACCGTCCTCGCGCCCGAAATGCGAGGCGTAGAGCTCCACGGCCCGGTCCAGCGTCGAGGGGCGGGTGAAGCGGCGGCGGCGGCGCGCGAGCGCGTTCGCCTCCCCCATCGCCCGCAGATCCCGCATCAGGTGAACGGGGCTTCGGTATGCGGCCTCCACCCGGTCCACGTCGGCGACCGGCATGGCGTAGCCGGCGCGCTGCAGGAGCGCGCCGAGGTCCCGGATCTCCGCCATCGGCGCGACGCGGGGGGAGACGCCGCCCTCCACCTCCGCTTCCGCCTCGGCAAGCGCAGCGCGGAGTTCGTGCAGCGTCCTCCCGCCGGGAAGCGCGGCTAGGAGCAGGCCGTCCGGCTTAAGGAGCCGCCG
>JAUHWJ010000105.1 GCA_030424705.1 Alphaproteobacteria bacterium
AGGCCGACGGCGCCCATGCCCATGAGGGCGGCGCGGCGGCTGATAGGCGTGCGAATCATGGTCATCTCCCTGCGTCGCGTTGATCGCGGTGTCGCTTGGAGCAAGATCATCGCATCGCCGCGCCGCATTCAAGGGGTTTTTGCGGCGCCGCGGCGCCAAGGCTCAGCCAGGGAAGTCGGCCAGCAATCCCTCGACTTCGGCGCGGATCGCCGCCTCGTCCGCCTTGTCGAATTCCGGGTTCCCCGCGCGGTGGCCATAATCCGAAACGATGGGGACGAGCCGCCCGCCGGGGATCATCGCCGTCTCGATCTCGCTGTCGCGCTGCGTGAAGTAGAGATCGGTGGTCGCGGGCATGACCACGCTCCGCGCCCGGATCGCGCCGAGCGCGGCGGCGAGGTCCCCGCGATAGGTCTCGTTGGCGGAAATGTCCGAGCCGATCCAGGTGTCGATCATCGAGAGGAGATTCATCGGGTCCCGCCGCAGGAAATTCCCCTCCCACGCCCGCAGGAGGTAATCCTCGACGGAGGCGAAGCCCATGCCCGCCCAGAGCCTGTCCCGATAGAAGGCCTGGCTCATCGCCCAGCCGGCGTAGATGCGCGCGAAGGCCCGGAGGCCGCGGACCGGCCGCGCCTCGAACCACTCCCCGTTCCAGCCCGGATCGGCGGTGAGCGCGGCGCGCAATCCTTCGAGGAAGAGCCGGTTGTGCGGGCTCGTGCGGGCCGAGGTGCAGGTGACGCAGAGCCGCTCCACCCTCTCGGGCCGGAGCGCGGCCCAGTGGAGCGCCTGCTGCCCGCCCATCGACCAGCCATAGGCGAGCGCGATCCGCTCCACCCCGAACTTCTCCTCCAGAAGCCGCTCCTGCGCCGCGAGATTGTCGAGATGGGAGAAGGCGGGGGCCCGCCCCATCGCGAAGGGCTCGGGGAGCGTGGACGGCGAGGTCGAGAGCCCGTTCCCGAACTGGTTCGGGATGACGATGAAGAACCGCTTCGGGTCCATAATCCGGCCCTCGCCGATCAGCCACTCGATGTCCGCGTCATGCGCGCCATAGGAGGTCGGATAGAGGATGAGGTTGGATTTCGCCGCGTTCAGCGTCCCGTAGGTCCGGTAGGCGAGGCGCGCCGAGGGGAGCGTCACGCCGCAGGCGAGCGTGAAGCGGCCAAGGTCGAAGAGTTCGGTTTCCGGCATCGGCTTCCCCCGCGTGACGCAGCGAGGCTAAGCACGCGTGCGCCCGGCCCGCAAGCGCGGGCCGGTCGGCGTCGCCTGAAGGGCGATTACTGCGTGATGGTCGCCCGCGGCGCCTCGGCCCGCTGCTCGGGGTCGAAGGCCGGGGCGGCCTCGAGCGCCGCGCGCGTCATCTCGACGACGAGGAAGGGTTCGGAATCGCCCTCCGTCATGGTCGTCAGGTCGGTCATGTCGAGCGCGACGTCCTTCTCCCCGATGCCGAGGAAGCCGCCGACGCCGATGATCACCGCATCCACGCCGCCATCGGCGGAAAGCATGATGTCGTTGATCTCGCCGATATCGTCCCAGCGGTCGCCCGCCTCGGCCGAGCGGACATAGACGCGCTCGCCCATCAGCTCGGAGGCGAGCGCGCCGCTCATTGCGGAGGGAACGGCGTCCGCCGGCATGGCCTGCACGCCCTTGTCCATCGGGGCGGCGGAGGGAGCGGTCCTGGTCGCGCTCTGCGCCCAGGCGCCGGCGCCGAGCATGGAGAGGGTGAGGGCGGTTCCAAGAAGGAGCGGTTTCATCTGCGTATCCTTTCGCTTGTCCCGGGCCCGGGGGCGGCCCGTTTCATGGCTGGATAACGCCTTGTTCCAGCGGCGGTTCCGCGGGCCCCTCACGAAGCGTCGCGATCGGAAACGAAGGGTGAGGGCGGCCCTGCGCCGCGTCATGCGCTCCGCATCATCACGAGCACCGAGGCGACCGCGAGCGCGACGCCCGCCGCCTCCCGCAATCCGAAAGCCTCCCGGAAGACGAACGTCCCGAGCGCCGTCATCAGGAGGATCGTGGAGGCCGAATAGAGCACCGCGGCGACGGCGAGCGAATGACTCCGCATCAGGAAGAACCAGCCGATGGCGGGGAGGCCGTAGAGCAGCGCCCCCGCCAGGAAGGCCAGCGTGGCGAGGCCGCCCTCACGCCCCGAGGCGAGCTTGATGAAGTAGTCCCCCACCACCGTCGCCCCGGTGATCGCCGCGAGGATCAGCACCGTCTTCACCGGCGGACCCTCAGGCGGCGGCCCGCCGGGCGCGCGCGGCGAGAAGCGCAAGCGCCGAGACGAGGAGAAGGGCCGGCGCCGGCAGCGGCACGGGCGCCGCCGCGCCCGCCGGCGTCCCGGTCAGCTGGAACGGGGAGGCGAGCCCTTCCACCGCGCCCGGATCCACGAAGACCCAGCGCGCGAATTCGTTGATCGGCGCGTTCGCGATGATGCTCAGGGAATAGAAATAATCGAAAGTCTCCCCCGGCTCCAGCCGCCCGAGGTCGAGCGTCACCCGCTGAAAGGGATACTGGACGGCGCCGCCGGGGGAGGCCTGCGCGCCGTTCAGCGGGTCTCCGAACTCCTCATAATCGGAGACGAAATCCGTCGCGGTCAGGACGCCGGTCGCGCTGAAATCCCCGAACGGGAATTCGCCGGTCGCCACGTCGAGCGTCAGGGTCGAACCCGTCCCCGCGACGAGGTTCAGAAACCCCTCGACGACGATGAAGCTCGCGCTCAGATCGATTGGAAAGGCCGTGTCGTTCTCATAGGTTTCGAGCTGCGTGACCCTCGTCGTCAGCGTCCCCGAGGTGAAGAGCCCCGCGTCGATGCCGAAGAACCCGCTCGACGCCATACCGACGCTGGCCTGGAACCCGCCCGAGCCGCCGCCGATGAAGGCGGAAAGCGCGCGGGTATAGCGGGCGTCGTCCCTGACCATTTCGCTGTCGGCGCTCTGGGCGATCACGTTCCCCATCCGGTCCACGAAACTGGCCTCGACGCTGCGGATGCCGAGATCGAGCGTGAGCGCGGCGGCCTCCGCGGCGGGGAGGAGAAGGAGGGCGAGGGCGGCGAGGGGGCGTTTCATTCCGTGGCTCCTGCGATTGTTCGACCTTAAGTCGAACCTCGCCGCCCCCACCCAGCTCCGCTATCCGCCCCCGGCGCCGCTTGTCCGGTTTCGGCGGAAAAGCGGCGCCGCCCGCGGGCCAGCGTCTCCGAGGGCGCCTCCCCGAAGGCTTCGAGATAGGCGCCGGAGAAGCGGCCGAGATGGAGGAAGCCGAAGCGGAAGGCCGCATCCGTCACGCTCGCCGCCTCCCCCCGCTCCAGCGACGCGCGCGCGGCGCGAAGCCGGGCGTGGCGGAGATAAGCCATGGGCGAAAGCCCCGTCGCATCCCGAAAATGGGCGCTGAGCGCCCTTCCCGAGACGCCCGCCTCCGCCACGATGCAGTCGAGCCGGAGCGGCTGATCGAGATTCGCTTCGATGAAGTCGATGGCCCGCTTCACGTCCCGCGTCGCGGGCGCGCGCGCCCGCCGCTCGAAGAGCGCTGCATGGGAATGATCGTGGTGCAGGAGAAGGGTGTTGAGCACCGTCTCCACGAAATTCGCCGCCCGGAGCGGGTCGGCGAAGACGTCCCGCCCGCCGTCCTGCGCTTCGGCGACGAGGAGCATCGCATCCCGCACGATCCGTCCCGGTCCGGAGCCGAAGTCGAGCCTCGGGGCGAAGACGACATCGCCCGTCACCGGCGCGCCCGCCAGCGCGGAGAGGCGTCGGCGCACCGTCTCCCGCGAAATCGAAAGGGCCAGCCTGCGGGACCGCGCTCCGCAGCGCATGACCTGCGCCGCGCCGGGGGAGGCGACCATGGTGCGCGCGGCCGAACAGGCTTCGAGCCCGTCTTCCCCCGTCGCCGCCATCTCGCCCTCCAGCGGCAGCGAGAGGCTGTAATCCCCCCGCTCCGCAGGCGCTCCGATCTCGACGCTGGCGCCGTAGCGGATGTAGCTGAGATACATTCCCGGAGCGTAGATCGTGTTGAAGAGGGCGTAGGCGCCGTGCGGCTCGCGCGAGCCCCGCGCTTTAAGCATCAGGCTCTTTGTCGCGAGATAGTCCCGCGCCTCGTCCGCGCAGCGCGCGGTGAAAATCCGTTCCCGATCCATCATGGCGCGACGCTCCGGCCAAAAACGCGACAACGAGGCGAGCGTGAGCGCGCGCCGCCGGTCGATCAAGCGTCTTCAGGCATGACTTGTGCGATTTCGCACCGAATTCACCCGGCGGTCACGCCGCCCGCCGCCCCTCCGCGTCAAAGGCGTGGAGCGAGGCGCGCTCCGCCGTCAGCGCCACCGCCTCGCCCGGCGCGTGGCGCGCATGGGCGGCGACGCGGGCGATGACAGGGGCCTCGGCGCCCTTCACCGCGACATGGGCGAAGCGGTCCGCGCCAAGGTCCTCCACCAGCTTCACCACGCCGTCGAGCCGCACCTCCCCCGCGCCTCCGACCGTCAGCGCCTCGGGCCGCACGCCGACATGCGGGGCGTTGGCGCCGATCAGCGCGCCGGGGAGGAAGTTCATCGGCGGCGCGCCGATGAATTCGGCTACGAAGCGGGTGGCGGGCCGGTCATAGATCTCCCGCGGGGCGCCGATCTGCTCGATCCGCCCGGCGTTCATCACCACGATCCGGTCCGCGAGGCTCATCGCCTCCACCTGGTCGTGCGTGACATAGATGAAGGTGGCGCGGAGCCGCTGGTGCAGCTCCTTCAGCTCCGCCCGCATGTGGCCGCGCAGCTTCGCGTCGAGGTTGGAGAGCGGCTCGTCGAGCAGGAACGCCTTCGGCTCCCGCACCAGCGCCCGGCCCATGGCGACGCGCTGGCGCTGCCCGCCGGAAAGCTGCCGCGGCTTCCGGTCGAGATAATCGCCGAGCTGGAGGATCTTCGCCGCCTCCGCAATCCGCGCCTCGATCTCCGCCTTCGGGGTGCGCATGTTGCGGAGGCCGTAGGACATGTTCTCCCGCACCGTCATGTGCGGATAGAGCGCGTAGTTCTGGAACACCATGGCGATGTCCCGCTCCCCCGGCTCCTTGCGGTTCACCACGTCGCCGCCGATCCGGATTTCCCCGCCCGTGATCTCCTCCAGCCCGGCGACCATGCGCAGAAGCGTGGACTTGCCGCAGCCCGAGGGGCCGACGAGGACGACGAACTCCCCGTCCGCCACCTCCACATCGGCGCCGTGGATCGCCGTCACGCCGCCGGGATAGACCTTCTTCACGCCCCGGAGGGAGAGACCCGCCATGCTATTTCTCCTGCTCCACCAGCCCCTTGACGAAGAGCTTCTGCATCGAGAGCACCACGAGCACCGGCGGGATCATGGCGAGCACGGCCGTCCCCATGATGTAGTGCCAGACGGGCAGCGCCTCGCCCGAATTCGTCATCCGCTGGATGCCCATGACGATGGTGTAATACCGCTCCTCCGTCGTCACCAGCAGGGGCCAGAGATACTGGTTCCAGCCGAAGATGAAGAGGATGATGAAGAGCGCGGCGATGTTCGTGCGGCTGAGCGGCACGAGGATATCCCTGAAGAACCGCATCGGCCCCGCCCGGTCGATCCGCGCCGCCTCCACCAGCTCGTCCGGGATGGTGAGGAAGAACTGCCGGAAGAGGAAGGTCGCCGTCGCCGAGGCGACGAGCGGCAGGGAGAGGCCGGTATAGGAATTCAGCATGTCGAGCCGGACGATCACGTCATAGGTCGGCAGGATGCGCACCTCGACGGGCAGCATCAGCGTGATGAAGATCATCCAGAAGAAGCCCATCCGGAACGGGAACCGGAAATAGACGATGGCGTAGGCCGCGATGATCGAAACCGCGATCTTCCCCACCGCGATCAGCAGCGCCATGATCAGGCTGTTGAGCATCATCATGCCGACCGGCACGCCCCCCGCCTCCGGCAGGCCGCCGGCGAGAAGCTGGGAATAGTTCTCCCACCCCCGATCCCCGAACCAGAGCGGGATCGGCGAGCGCGAGAGCGCCTCCGGCCCGTGGGTCGAGGCGACGAGCGCCATCCAGACCGGGAAGCAGAGGAAGAAGACGCCGAGCAGGAGCCCGGCATGGGTCAGCACGTTCAGCCAGGGCCGGTTCTCGATCATCAGTAGTTCACCCGCCGCTCGACATAGCGGAACTGCACCACCGTCATCGCCGCGACCATGAGCATGAGGATCACGGATTGCGCGGCCGAGCCGCCGTAATCCTGCCCGACAAAGCCGGTGTTGTAGACCTTGTAGACGAGGATCGAGGTCGCATTCGCGGGCCCGCCGTTCGTCGTCGCATGGATCAGGGAGAACGTGTCGAAGAAGGCGTAGACGAGGTTGACGACAAGGAGGAAGAACGTCGTCGGCGAGAGGAGCGGGAAGACGATGGACCAGAACCGCCGCACCGGCCCCGCCCGGTCGATCGCCGCCGCCTCGATCAGGCTCTTCGGGATGGACTGCAACCCCGCGAGGAAGAAGAGGAAGTTGTAGCTGATCTGCTTCCACGCGGCGGCGACCGTCACCATCAGGAGCGCCTGATCGCCGTTGACGTAGTGGTTCCACTCATAGCCCAGCCCCTCCAGCCAGTAGGCGAAGATGCCGAGCGAGGGGTTCATCATGAAATGCCAGAGCACCCCCGCCACCGCCGGCGCCACCGCATAGGGCCAGATGATCGAGGTCTGATAGGCGAGCGCGGAGCGGATCACCCGGTTCGCGGCGACCGCGAGCGCGAGGGAGATCGACATGGAAAGCGCCGTGACGCCG
>JAUHWJ010000106.1 GCA_030424705.1 Alphaproteobacteria bacterium
ATTCGCAAATTTTCGCCGGATTGAGAAGATTTTGGGAAAATCCCTGATTCTCATGCTGTTAGCATGTTAACGAAACTTAATGAACCGAAAAAAATCCGCCCCGCCCGGCAGCGCCGCACAGCGGACCGCGCCGAGCTTGCCGCGAACCGACTCGCCCGGGAGAGGCGCGAAGGCGCCAAGGAGCGGGGCGAGCTCCGGCGCGTCGCGCCCCGCGGCCTCAAGCACGTCGATGCTGGCGACGATGGCAGCCTTCTCCTCACGCGTCCGCTCTTGCAGGCGGCTCGCGATGTTGACCACGTCACCGAGCACGGCGAGTTCGAGGCAGCGCGAATCACCGATATTGCCGACGACGACCTTCCCGAAATGAACCCCGATTCCCACCCGCACGGGAGGCAGGCCGCGCGCAACCCGCGCGTCCGACCAGTCGGAGACGCGCCGCGCGATCCCCGCGGCGCAGGCGAGGGCGGCCGCCGGAGCGCGTTCCATCGGATGGATCGCGCCGAAGCTGGCCATCACCTCGTCGCCGATGAACTTGTTGAGCGTGCCTCGATTGGCGAAGACCTCGGCGGTCGCCAGCGCGTGGAATTCGCGGAGGAAGGCGATGGTCTCTTCCGGCGTCATCGCCTCCGCGAGCCGCGTGAAGCCGAAGATGTCGGCGAAGAGGATTGTCGCCTCCCGCACCTTCAATTCCTCCAGCCCGGCGGCGCCCTGCGTCAGCTCCGCGGCGAGATCGGGGGAGAAATAGCGCGCCAGCGTCGCCCGCTCCCGCGCAGCGCCGATCTGACGGAGCGCCTGCCGCCGCCCGCGCCATACCGCGGAGGCGATGACGGCGCCGACGAGCAGCAGCAGCAGCGCCTCCTGCGCGGCCGCGATCACCGAGACGTAATTGGGGTCGAGCAACGTGGCGATGATCGCGTCGATCTCCATCGCCGCGAAATCCCCGGCGCCGCGGGTGAAGCTCTCCCCTTCCCCGAGAATCCACATCACGCCGAAGAGCCAGGCGCCCCCCGCCGCGAACCCGGCCCAGAGCGCGAGACCGGGAGAATAGGTCAGGCCGGAGAAGGCGAGGAAGAGGAAAAGAAACCCGACATTGCCGAGCCGAAGCTGCATGGCGTGGGGCCATGCCTCCGGCGTCCCCGGCGCAGGGACAATCAGCGCCGCCGTGATGATCGCCATGTCCGCGGCGACGAGCGCGAAACGCGCCCAGCGCATCGTGCGCCGCCATGCGGACCAGCGCGTGCGGGTGGACTGGTAGAAGAGCCATCCCGTCAGAACGAGCAGGCCGAGCATCCCGAGATAGAAGGCCAGCGCCTCCCCCGAGGCCCGGAGAAGCAGCGTCAGCCCGATGACGAGGCAGCCGAGCGCCCGCACACGGAACGCAAGGAGCGCCCCCGCCTTCTGCTCACGGCTGAAGGCGCGGGCGTCCGCATTCCCCTCCTGCGGCATGGCGAAGCCGAACCGCATCCTCACCTCGCTCCCGATCCCTCTCGCAGAGCCGAGACCATATCAGGCGCAGCGAGTCGAGAGGGTGCGCTTCACCCCGGAGGCGTGCGAATGACGAGATTGCGGATCTCCGTCATGTCCTCCATGGCGAAGCGGATCCCTTCGCGGCCAAGCCCTGAATCCTTCACGCCGCCATAGGGCATGTTGTCGACCCGGTAGGAGGGCACGTCGCCGACCACCACGCCGCCCACGTCCATCTCGTCCCAGGCCTGCTGAACCTTGTAGAAATCGCGCGTGAAGATGCCCGCCTGGAGCCCGAACTTCGAGTCGTTCACCATGCGGATGGCTTCATCCCAGCTCGTGAACTTCTGGAGCACGGCGGCGGGGCCGAAGGCCTCCTCCGTGCAGAGCGCCTGGTCGAGCGGGACGTTCTCCATGAGCGTCGCCTCCAGCATCGCGCCCTCTCGCTGCCCGCCGCAGAGGATGGTCCCGCCCGCCTTCTCCGCCGCGAGAATCCAGCCGTGTAGGCGCTTCGCCTCGCCTTCCGAGATCATCGGGCCGATGAAGGTCTTCCGGTCATGCGGGCTGCCGGAGACCAGCGTCTTCGTCTTGGCGACGAGCTTCGCCTTCATCGCGTCGTAGATGTCGGCGTGGATCAGGATGCGCTGCACGCCGATGCAGGATTGGCCGGACTGGTAGAAGGCGCCGAAGATGATCCGGCCCACCGCGTCGTCGAGATCGCGCGTATCCGAGTCCACCACCACGGCGGCGTTGCCGCCGAGCTCCAGCACGATCTTCTTCTTCCCGCATTTCGCCTTCAGGTCCCAGCCGACGCCCGGCGAGCCGGTGAAGGAGAGGAGCTTCAGCCGCTCGTCCACGGTGAAGAGGTCCGCCCCGTCGCGCGAGCAGGGGAGGATGGAGAAGGCGCCCTTCGGCAGGTCCGTTTCCGCCAGCACCTCGCCCATGATGATCGCGCCGAGCGGGGTGCGGGAGGCGGGCTTCATCACGAAGGGGCAGCCGACGGCGAGCGCCGGCGCCACCTTGTGCGCCGCGAGGTTCAGCGGAAAGTTGAATGGCGAGATGAAGGAGCAGGGGCCGATCGGCACCCGCTTCCACATGCCGCGATAGCCCTTCGCGCGGGGAGAGATGTCGAGCGCCTGAAGCTCGCCATGCATGCGCGTCGCCTCCTCCGAGGCGATCTCGAATGTGTCGATCAGGCGCGTGACCTCGCCCTCTGCATCGTTGATCGGCTTGCCCGCTTCGACGCAGAGCGAATAGGCAAGCTCGTCGAACCGCTCGCGGAACCGGGCGACGCAGTGCTTCAGGATCTTCTTCTTCTCGAAGGCCGGCATCTTCGCCATCGCCTCGGCGGCCTCCACCGCCCCGGCGATGCCGGCGTCGATCGCCTTGGCGTCGGCGAGGGCGACGCGGGTCGCCACCTCGCCGGTGTACTTGTCCGTCACCTCGAGGTCTTCGTTAGCGAAGACGGCCTCGTTGTTGAGGTAATAGGGGTATCTCGCCTTCAGTTCAGGCATGTCTCTCTCCCGATGCGGCGGGGGCGCGGCGTGGCGCCCCCGCTCCGTTTCAGAGCGCCGCGGAGCGCTTCTTGATGTCGATGTTGAGGATCTGGTCGTTCTCGGAATAATCGACCGGGCAGTCGATCAGGTGAACACCGGGCGTGTTGAGCGCCGTGTGCAGGATCGACGGAAGCTCCCCGGCGGAAGAGACGCGATGGCCGATGGCGCCATAGCTCTCCGCGTATTTCACGAAGTCTGGATTGTTGTACTGAAGCCCCCAGTCCTTGAAGCCCATATTCGCCTGCTTCCAGCGGATCATGCCATAGGAATTGTCGTTCAGGATCAGGACGGCGATGTTCATCTTGAGCCGCACCGCCGTCTCCAGCTCCTGGGAGTTCATCATGAACCCGCCGTCGCCGCAGATCGCGAGCACCTTCCGGTCCGGATAGACGAGATGCGAGGCCATGGCCGAGGGGAGCCCCGCGCCCATCGTCGCCAGTGCATTATCGAGCAACACCGTGTTCGGCATCCGCGCGCGATAGTTCCGAGCGAACCAGATCTTGTAGACGCCGTTGTCGAGGCAGATCATCCCGTCATCCGGCATGGCCTCGCGGATCTTGGCGACTGCATGTTGCGGATAGATCGGGAAGCGCATGTCGTCCGCGCCCTCCGCTATCTGCGCGTCATGGTGCTTCTTGATCTCCATCATGCGGGAGAAGTCCCACCCCGCCTCCTCCGGCTTCTTCACGCCGTTCTTCAGCTGCCAGATCGCGTTGCCGATATCCCCGATCACCTCGACCTGCGGGAAATAGACCGGGTCCACCATCGCGGTGTTGTAGGAGACGTGGATGACCTCCGTCCCGCCCGGCTTCATGAAGAATGGCGGCTTCTCGATCACGTCGTGGCCGACATTGATGATGAGGTCCGCCGCGTCGATGGCGCGGTGAACATAGTCACCGGCAGAGAGCGCGGCGCAGCCCATGAAGAGCGGGCTCCGCTCGTCGATCACGCCCTTGCCGAGCTGCGTCGTGACGAAGGGCATCCCCGTCTTCTCGACGAACTTCGTGAGCATCTTCGAGGTCATCTTGCGGTTGCCGCCGGCGCCGATGACGAGGATCGGGGATTTCGCGGCGTGGATCTTCTCCAGCGCCTGGATGATCGACTTCTCCTCCGGCACCGGGCGGCGCACGGCGGAGCGAGGGATCGGCCGCTCCGCCGTATGCTCATCCGCGATGTCCTCGGGAAGCTCGATATGCGTCGCGCCCGGCTTCTCCTCCTCCGCGATGCGGTAGGCCTCGCGGATGCGGGAGGGGATGTTGTCCGAGGCGACGATCTGCACCGCGTATTTCGTGATCGGCCCCATCATCTCGACCACGTCGAGAATCTGGAAGCGGCCCTGCTTGGATTTTTTCACCGGCTTCTGGCCGGTGACCATCAGCATCGGCATGCCGCCGAGCTGCGCATAGGCCGCGGAGGTCGTGAAGTTCGTCGCCCCCGGCCCGAGCGTGGAGACGCAGACGCCCGTCTTCCCGGTCAGGCGGCCGTAGACGGCGGCCATGAAGCCGGCGCCCTGCTCATGGCGCGTCAGAACCAGCTGAATCTTCTCGGAGCGAGACAGCGAGTCGAGAAAGTCGAGATTCTCCTCGCCCGGAATCCCGAACACATATTCGCAGCCCTCGGCCTCCAGGCATTCGACGAAGAGATCGGATGCTTTTTTCATGGCGTTCCCCCTTTTTCCGGTTTCCCGGCCCCGGTCTCCCGATTTCGCGCCGGCTTTGGTGGCGACACCTTAGCCGATAATTCCCGCTTGCGTAGCCATTCGTGCGACATATTCGCCTCTTCCGTGCCGAAGCTCACAGACGGCGGAGGAGCGGGCGAAGCGCGAGCACGCCAAAGAGAGGGCCGAGCGCCATCGCCGCCAGCACCGCTGGCCAGCCGAAGGCCGCGGCGGCGACGGGGGCGAGTTGCACCGTCAGGATCGTCAGCGCGAAGCCGAGCGCGGTCTGCATCGCCATGAGTGAACCCGCCAGCGCCGGCGGCGCCGCGTCCGCGATCAGGGCGGAGAACTGCGCGCTGTCGGGGATCACCAGCGCGCCCCAGAGGAGTATGAGGAGGAAGGAGAGCCAGACCGGCCCGCCATGCGCCGCGGCGACGGCGAGGGCGCAGGCGCCCGAGCCGACCATAGCGCCGGCCGCGACGCGCGCCTTGCCGACCCTGTCCGCCAGCCAGCCCGCGGGCGCGCAGGTCAGCGCGCCGATCCCGATGGCGAGGAAAGCGGTCAGCGCCGCCAGCCGCGCCGCCTCGGAGCTCTCCATATGGGCCGCATAGCCGGCTGCCGCGGCGACGGCGACCCAGCCCCACATGGCGTAAAGCTCCCACATATGGCCGAGATAGCCGCCGGTCGCCCCGCGGATGCGTCGGTCCGTCCACATCAGCAGGATCGCGCGCGGCTGGAAAGCGGGCGAGCGGGCGTGATGGGGGCCGAGCGCGACGAAGGGCGCGAGCAGCGCGCAGAGAAGCGAGGCGAGCGCGGCCGCGCCGATCACCACGCGCCACTCCGCCCCGCCGAGCCAGGCGGCGAGATGCGGCGTCGCCGAGCCGAGGGTCAGCGCGCCGACCAGCGCGCCGACAAGGAGGCCCCTGTCCTTCGTCCCCCATCCCACGGCGATCTTCATGCCGACGGGATAGATGCCCGCGAAGCCCGCGCCGGTGAGGAAGCGGAGAAGAACGGCAAGGTCCGAGCCCGGCGAAAGCAGAAGAAGCCCGCTCGTGAGCGCTGCATTAAGCATCGCCGCAGCCGCCAGCGTGCGGCGCGGGTCGAACCGGTCCGGCAGGCCGAGGATCGCGGCGCCGAGCGCGCCGAAGACGAAGCCGGCCTGAACGGCGGAGGACATCAGCGCCGCACGGCCCGGCCCGAAGCCCCCCTCCGCCATCATCGAACCCATCGCCGCCGCGGCGGCGAACCACGGGGCCATTCCGGCGACGACGGCGAGGGAAAGGAGAACGAGCGCGGCGGGTTTCGACATACGCCGAGAGGTTCACGCCCTGTGCGGGAAGTCCAGAGCGCGTGTCGATCCGCACGTCCCGGGTCGCGGCGGACTCCGCGGATGTGATGCTTTGTGGTAGAAAGTTGGCGGAGCTTCCAATCGGGGGTTGAGACATGAACGAGCACCGGGCGATCTCCGCCGCCCCGACGGCGGCCGACGGCGACGAGACGCCAGCCTCGCAATGGCCTGGCGGCTACCGGGCGAAGCGGTTCTGGCGCTGGCTTTCGCTGGCCTTGCCCAACGTCTCCTCCGTCATGTTCCGGCAGAAGATGACCGGCCTCGCCGTGAGCCGGATGCTCGCCCCCGGCCCGGACGGCAGGCCGGACCGGGCGCGGTTGGAGGCGCGGATCGCCTTCCTCCGGCAGAAGGCGGACCGGCCCGAGAACAAGGGCGAGTGGCGGATCGTGAACGAGATGGAGTTGCTGATGGTCGGCCTTTTCGACCTGCCGGCGCTCCGCATCGAGGCGCAGCGCACCCTGCTGGAGGCGAAGGCCATCGACCTGCCCTGCCTCGCCGAATACGCCAAGCTCGTCGAGCAGCACCATGACGACGAACCCGCCCTCAGGGAGACGCTCTTCAGGCTCGCCCTGGATGTGCAGGACAAGTTCCGCAAGCGTTACCTGCTCCGCGAGTTCATCGCCGCCTACACCGCGCGGGTGAGCCTGATCTTCAGCCTTGCGACGACCTTCTTCATCCTCCTCGTGATCCTGCTCGCCTGGATTGCGCAGAACCATCT
>JAUHWJ010000107.1 GCA_030424705.1 Alphaproteobacteria bacterium
CGGGCGGCGCCGAGCCCGTAGGCGTCCGCCTTCACCACCGCGCCGGTCTCGCCCCGGTTCATCGCAGCCAGCGCGCGCCAGTTGGCGACGATGGCGGCAAGGTCGATCGTCAGCCGCGCCGCCGCCACTATTCGAAATCCTCGCGGCCGCCGTAGCGCTCCGGCTTCGCAAGGTCGGAGAAGCGGGTGAACTCGCCCTGGAAGGCCAGCTCCACCGTGCCGATCGGCCCGTGCCGCTGCTTGCCGATGATCGCCTCCGCCTTGCCGAAGACGCGCTCCGCCTTGTCCGCCCATTCGGGGAATTTCGGGTCGTCCTCGGGCGGCTTCATCCGCTCGTGATAATACTGCTCGCGATAGACGAACATCACCACGTCCGCGTCCTGCTCGATGGAGCCCGACTCGCGGAGGTCGGAAAGCTGGGGCCGCTTGTCCTCCCGGCTCTCCACCTGCCGCGAAAGCTGGGAGAGGGCGATGACGGGGATGTTCAGCTCCTTCGCGATGGCCTTGAGCCCCTGGGTGATATCGGAGACCTCGTTGACGCGGTTCTCCTTCGCGGAGGCGGCGCGGGCAAGCTGGAGATAGTCGATGAAGAGCACGTCGAGCCCGTTCTTCCGCTTCAGCCGCCGCGCCCGCGCCGCGATGGCGGAGATCGAGAGCGCGGGCGTGTCGTCGATATAGAGCGGGATCGAGGCGAGGGCGCGGGAGGCGTCCACCACGCGGCGGAACTCGTCTTCCTGCATCTCGCCGCGGCGGAGCTTTTCGGAGGAGACTTCGGCCTGTTCCGCGAGGATTCGCGTCGCGAGCTGCTCGGCGCTCATTTCGAGCGAGAAGAAGCCGACGACGCCGCCGTCCACCGTCCCTTCCGTCCCGTCCGGCTTCACGCCCTTGCGCCACGACTTGGCGATGTTGAAGGCGATGTTGGTGGCGAGCGCCGTCTTCCCCATCGAGGGGCGGCCGGCGAGGATGATGAGGTCCGAGGGGTGGAGGCCGCCGAGCTTCCGGTCCATGTCGATCAGGCCGGTGGAGAGGCCGGCGAGGCCGCCCTCCCGGTGATAGGCGGCGTTGGCGACCTCCACGGCCTCCGAAATCGCCTTCAGAAAGGTCTTGAACCCGCCCTCGTAGCGGCCCCGCTCCCCGAGCTGGTAGAGCGCCTGCTCCGCCTCCTCGATCTGGTCCTTCGGCTCGCTCTCGATGCTCATGGCCGCCGCCTTGGCGGAGATCTCCCCGCCGAGGCGGATGAGATCGCGCCGGAGAGAGAGGTCATAGATCGTCTGCGCATAGTCGCGGGCGTTGAAGATCGTCACCGCCGCGCCGGCGAGGCGGGCGAGATAGGCGGGGCCGCCGAGCTCCGCCATGCCGGGGTCGCTCTCGAAGAAGGGCTTCAGCGTCACCGGCGTCGCCAGCGCGTTCTTGCGGATTCGGTCCGCCGCGATCTCGTAGATGCGCCCGTGGAGCGGATCGTAGAAATGCGAAGCGTCGAGAATCGACGAAACCCGGTCATAAACTTCGTTGTTCACGAGGAGAGCGCCCAGAAGCGCCTGTTCTGCCTCGATATTATGCGGCGCCGCCTGAATTTCCGGCGCGCTCGTCCCGTCCGCCATGTCTCTCTCCCTGTCGAGGGCGGACCATAGCCGAGGCGGGCGGCCGCGCCCACACGCGCGGGTCGAGTTCGTGTGGATGGATGGCGGTTTTCCGGGGGCGAATCTGTGGACGAATCCCGGTTCAGGGCGCGAGCCAGCGCCCCGCCCACCCCTCCGATGCAAGGAAAAGCGCACGGCGATGCCCGGTCGCGGACAGGTCGAGCGCCTCCAGCCGCTCGATCTGGAGATCGACGGCGCAGAAGTTCGGGAGGCCCGAATCGGCGTCCTCCGGCGCAGTCATTTCCTCGGTCGGGTCGCCCTCCTCCGGCTGCGCCAGCTCTGCGCCGGGGGCCCAGGCGTGGCGGTAGCAGATGCGGGAGCGGGGCAGGGCGGCGGCCCAGGCCGCGCCGTCCTGCGGAGAGAGGCGGACGCTTCCTTCGAGCCGGACCTGAAAGCCGGCCTCCATGTCATAGCCGAGGAGGGCGGCGCGCGGCTCGGCCCGCATCTCGGCGATCTTCGGCGAGCGGAGATCGGTGTTGAAGCCCGCCGTCCCCGCCGCGCGGTCCACGCGGCGGAGGACGACAGTGCGGAGGCGGGGCGCGCCGTCGAGACCTGAGGTCGCCAGATAGACCATCGAGAAGCGGGAACGCCCGGGCGCGGCGCCGGCTTCGAGCGCGGCCCAGGCGCGGCCCAGAAGGTCGGGCAGGGCGGTCATGGCGAGGCCATTTCGTTGAGCGCCAGCACCATCTCCAGCGCCTCCTCGACCGAGCGGGCGCGGACGGCGGCGCGACCGATGGCGCCGAACTCGCGGCGGCGGGCCAGCGCCGCCCCGTCCCGCCGCGCGGCGTGGAAGCAGACGAGCCCCTCCGGCTTGAATTCCGAGCCGCCGGGCCCCGCGATGCCGGTGACGGCGACGGCGATGTCCGCCCGCGAATGCGCGAGCCCGCCCTCCGCCATCGCCCGCGCCACCTCGGGCGAGACGGCGCGATGCGCTTCGATCAGCGCGGCGGGGACGCCGACGAGTTCCGCCTTCGCCGCGTTGGAATAGGTGACGAACCCGCGCTCCACCACAGCGGAGGAGCCGGCGATGTCCGTCAGCGCGGCGGCGACGAGGCCGCCGGTGCAGCTTTCCACCGTCGCCAGCATCCGCCCCTTCGCGGAGAGCGCGGCGAGGACCCGCTCCGCGGCGCTCACGCCAGCCATCCGTGCGAGAGCGCCGCCGCGAAGAGGACGAGCGCGGCGGCGAGCGCGCCGGCCGCCGCATCGTCCCAAAGCGGGCCGAAGCGCTCCAGACGGCGGAGCGCGGGGAAGAAGAGCGTGAAGCCTTGGCAGGCGAGGAAGCCGCCGACCCAGCCCGGCCACGGGAAGATCGCCGGGTCCACCCCCGCGGCCCAGAGCCCGCCCGAAAGCGGCCAGAGCGCGAGGAGCTGGCCGATCATCCGGTCGGCGATCACCGGAACCCCGGCGCGCGGCGCGGCCCAGAGCACCTTCAGCGCGCCGACAAGCGTCGCCACGGCGACGAGCGGGAAGCCGCCGAGCCAGTGCAACGCCCAGGCGAGGGGCAGGGCGGCGAGCGCGGCGAAGAGCCCGGAATGCTCCCCGAGCCGGTGGAGGCCGGAGACGCCGGCGATCCGGTCCGCGATGCTCATATCGACACCGTCGCGAGGGCGAGGGCGGCGATCCCTTCCTCTCGCCCGGTGAAGCCGAGGCGTTCGGAGGTGGTGGCCTTCACGCTGATCCGGCCGGGCTCCACATCCATGATCTCCGCCAGCCGCGCGATCATCGCCGGGGCGTGCGGTGTGATCTTGGGCCGCTCGCAGACGATGGTGACGTCGGCGTTCGTGAGGCGGGCGCCCCGCGCCGCGAGCCGCTCCATCGCCTTGCGGAGGAAGATGGCGGAATCGGCGCCCTTCCATTGCGGGTCGGAGGGCGGGAACCAGCGGCCGATATCGCCCTCCGCGATGGCGCCGAAGATCGCGTCCGTCAGCGCGTGCATCGCCACGTCTGCGTCCGAATGGCCTGAAAGCGCCTTGTCGAAGGGGATCGAGACTCCGCAGAGCGTCACCTCACCGCCCGGCGCGAAGGCGTGGACGTCATAGCCCTGCCCGACGCGGATTTCCCTCATTGCGGCCTGCCTTTCCGCCCGCTCGAAATCGCGGGGCGCGGTGATCTTGAAGTTTTCCGCCTCGCTCTCGACGAGGCGGACGGAGAGGCCCGCGGCGCGCGCGATCTCCGCATCGTCCGCCGCCTTCGGGTCGGGGTTCGCGCGGTGCGCGGCGAGGATGGCGGGGAAGCGGAAGCCCTGCGGCGTCTGCGCCCTCCAGACCCCTTCGCGCGGGACAGGCGCACCGCAGAGCCCGCCCTCCTCCCGGCGCAGCGCGTCGACGATGGGGATGGCGGCGAGGGCGCCGTCATGGCTGCCGAGCGCCTCCACCACATCCGCGATCACGCGCGGCGAGACGAAGGGGCGGGCGGCGTCATGGATCAGGACGAGATCGGGCGCGGCCTCCGCCAGCGCCTCAAGCCCGGCGAGGACGGAAAGCGCGCGCTCCGCCCCGCCATGGACAGGGGGGAGGAGCCGCGGATCCTCCGGCGCGGCGGCGGCGTAGAGTGCGACGTCGTCGGGGTGAATCACGGTCAGCGCCCCGTCGACTAGCGGGGAGGCGAGGAGCGCGCGGATGGTGCGGCGGAGGACGGGCTCGCCGCCGACCGCGCGATACTGCTTCGGCAGGCCGCCCCCCGCCCGCGTTCCGCGGCCCGCGGCGACGATGAGGGCGACGGTCTTCATGGCGGGTCTCTCCGGCGTTTTCGCGGGGAGCCTAAGCAGGGGCGCGCGGCGCGACAAGGCCGCGCCTTGCGGCGCGCCGCCGCCCTGCGGTAGAAGCGCTATGAGAATGCGTAATTCGTGGGCGCCATGTTTCTGACCATCGGCGACGTCGTGCTGAAGAACCGGGCGCTTCTCGCGCCCATGGCGGGGATCACCGATCTCCCGTTCCGAAGGATTGCCGCGCGCTTTGGCGCCGGGCTCACGATTTCCGAGATGGTGGCCTCGGGCGAATTGCTGGCCCGCGGCGGCGCGGCAAGCGCCCGGCTCGAGATCGACGCGGATGCGGAGGTCTCCGCCGTGCAGATCGCCGGGCGGGAGGCCGCGCCGATGGCGGAGGCGGCGCGTATCGCGGAAGGCCGGGGCGCGCGGATCATCGACATCAACATGGGCTGCCCGGCGAAGAAGGTGACCTCCGGCTGGTCCGGCGCCGCGCTGATGCGCGAGCCCGACCATGCGCTGAGGCTGATCGAGGCGGTGGTCGGCGCCGTCTCCCGCCCCGTTACGGTCAAGATGCGGCTTGGTTGGGAGGGGTTGACCGCCCCGGCGCTCGCCCGCCGGGCGGAGGCCGCGGGGGCCGCGATGATCACCGTCCACGGCCGGACGCGGGCGCAGTTCTACACGGGAAGCGCGGACTGGGCGGCGGTGCGCGCCGTGCGGGAGGCGGTCTCCGTCCCCCTCGTCGTCAACGGCGACGTGACGGACGAGACGACGGCGCGCCGCGCGCTTGCGCTCTCCGGCGCGGATGCGGTGATGATCGGGCGGGGGGCGCAGGGCGCGCCCTGGGCGCCGGCGATGGTGGGCGCCGCGCTTTCGGGCGCCGGGTTCGCCGCTCCGGCGCCGGAAGATCGGCTAGGCCTGATCGTGGAGCACTACGAGGCGATGCTCGGCTTCTATGGCCGCGACCTCGGCCTCCGCGTCGCGCGGAAGCATCTCGGCTGGCATCTGGAGCGGCTGGCGAACGGCGCGGGCCTCCGCGCCGCGCTCCTCCGCCTCACGGAGCCGGAGGCGGTGATCGCCGCGCTCCGCGAAGGCTTCGCGGAGGCGGCGTCGCCCGGCGCGGCGAGGCGGGCGGCGTGACGGTGCGCGAACAGAGCTGGAGCCTCCTGCCGCTCCCCGCGCTTGTCTTCGGGCCGGAGGGCGATGTCGCCGCCGTCAATCCGGCCGCCGAGAATTTTCTGGGGCAGGGCGAATCGCAGCTGCGGGGAAAGACCGTCGGCGCCGTCTTCGGCGAGACCGGCCGCATCGCCTCGCTCGTCGCCCGCGCGCGCGGCGCCGCGGCCTCGGCCGCCGACCATGACGTCGAGTTCGCGTGGCCCGGCCGCCCGCCGGAAACGATCGACCTTCTCGCGGCGGCGACGGAGGAGGGCGGCGAGGTGCTGCTGGTGTTCCAGCGGCGCTCCTTCGCCATGCAGATCGACCGGACGCTCACCCACCGGCACGCCGCCCGCTCGATGACCGGCATGGCGGCGATGCTGGCGCACGAGATCAAGAACCCGCTCGCCGGGATTTCCGGCGCTGCGCAGCTCCTCGAGATGTCGCTCTCGGAAGAGGACCGGCAGCTCACCGAGCTGATCCGCGAGGAGACGAAACGCATCGCCGACCTCATCAACCGGGTCGAGGCCTTCGGGGATACCGGGCCGCCGCGGCGCGAGCCGGTGAACATCCACAACGTGCTCGACCGGGCGCGCCGCTCCGCCGAGGCCGGCTTCGCCGCCCATGTCCGGTTCCACGAGGATTACGACCCCTCGCTGCCCGCCGTGCCGGGGGACAAGGACCAGCTCATCCAGGTGATGATGAACCTCCTGAAGAACGCCGCAGAGGCGGCGCCGCCCGTCGGCGGGGCGATCACGCTCCGCACCTCATACCGGCCCGGCGTCGCGATGACCGGGCCGCGCGGCGCACGGGTGAGCATGCCGCTGCTCGTCCAGATTTCCGACAACGGGCCGGGCATCCCGGAAGACATCCAGAGCGAGATCTTCGAGCCCTTCGTCACGACGAAGGCCGGCGGCGGCGGGCTCGGCCTCAGCCTCGTCTCCAAGATCGTGGCGGACCATGGCGGCGCGATCGACTGCGTCTCCCGCCCCGGCTTCACCTCGTTCCGCATCCGCCTGCCGATCTGGCGCGAAGAAAAGGAAGCATCGGAATGACCTCGCTCGGAACCGTGCTGCTGGCGGATGACGACCGTACGATCCGCACGGTGCTCAACCAGGCGCTGACGCGGATCGGTTGCCGCGTGCGCACCACCGGCTCCACCTCCACGCTCTGGCGCTGGGTGGAGGACGGGGAGGGGGACCTCATCGTCACCGACGTGATGATGCCGGACGGC
>JAUHWJ010000108.1 GCA_030424705.1 Alphaproteobacteria bacterium
GCGCTCGAGCTCCTGGTGAAGCAGAAGCGGCTCGCTCGCGATGCGCCGGTGCCCTGCATCGTGCGCACCGACGGGCTCGCCGAGGAGGACAGCCTCGCTGAGAACGTCCAGCGCGCGCCGCTCCACCCGCTCGACCAGTTCCGCGCCTTCCAGGCGATGCGCGACAAGGGGCGGAGCGAGGAGGAGATCGCCGCGGCGTTTTTCGTCGCGCCGGCGGTGGTGAAGCAGCGGCTGAGGCTCGCCGCCGTCGCGCCAGCGCTCCTTGAGGCCTATGCTGACGAGTCGATGACGCTCGACCAGCTGATGGCCTTTACCGTCAACCCTGATCACGCCCGGCAGGAGCAGGTCTGGGAGGCGCTGCAGCGGCACTACACGAAGGCCCCGCACGAGATCCGGCGCATGCTGACGGAAGGCGCAGTGCGGGCGTCCGACAAGCGGGCGCAGTTCGTCGGGCTCGACGCCTATGTCGAGGCGGGCGGCGCGATCATGCGCGATCTCTTCAGCCACGACGATGGCGGCTGGCTGCAGGATGCGGGGCTGCTGGACCTGATGGTCTCGGAGAAGCTCGCCGAGGAAGCCGAGGCGGTGCGGGCCGAAGGCTGGAAGTGGATCGAGGTCGCTACCGACTTCCCCTACGGACACAGCTGGGGCATGCGGCGGCTGCGCGGTGAGGCCGAGCCGATGAGCGCCGAGGAGATCGCCGCGCATGAGGCGCTCCGCTCGGAGATGGACGCGCTCGAGGCCGAGCATGCCGACGAGGCCGAGCTGCCCGAGGCGGTCGACCTCCGGCTCGGCGAGATCGAGGCGGCGCTGGAGGCGCTGGAGGCGCGGCCGGTGCGCTTCGATCCCGAGGACCAGGCCCGCGCCGGGGCCTTCGTCAGCGTCGACGGCTCCGGCCACCTCCGCGTCGAGCGCGGCTTTGTCCGGCCCGAGGACGAACCGGCCCCGGAGCCCGAAGCGAGTGCGGTTGCGGAGGGGGGCGCAGTGGAAGCCAAGGTCAACGGCGAAGGAATCGCGGCGTCGGAGAACGGCGACGATCCTGTCTCGCCCGAGGCAGCCCTGGCCGAGGAGGAGGAAGACGACGCACTGAAGCCGCTCTCGGACCGGCTTATCGCCGAGCTCACCGCCCATCGCACCATCGCGCTCCGCGATGCGGTGGCGCGGGACCCGGAGGTCGCGATGCTCGCGGCGCTCCATGCGCTGGCCCTCCGGCTCTTCCACCGCTACGGGCTCGACAGCTGCGTCGAGATCGAGCCGAGGAGCGCGGTCTTCGGCGCTCAGGCCCCCGGTCTCGGCGAAATGCCCTATGCGCAGGCGATCGAGGCGCGGCATGCGGACTGGGCGGCGCGCCTGCCCGCAGCGCCGCAAGAGCTCTGGGAGGCGCTGACCGGCTTCGACGCCGAGAGCCGCGCGGCGCTCTTCGCCCATTGCGTCGCGCTGACCGTGAACGCGGTGCACGACCCCTACCACCGCCGGCCCCGCGCGCTGGCGCATGGCGAAGCGCTGGCGGCGACGCTCGGCCTCGACATGAACCGGGCGGGCTGGAGGGTCTCGGTCGACACCTATCTCGGCCGGGTCACCAAGGCCCGCATCCTCGAGGCGGTGCGCGAGGCGAAGGGCGAGGCGGCGGCCGAGCGGATCGCGGGACTGAAGAAGCCCGAGATGGCGGCGGCGGCCGAGGCGCTGCTCGAAGGTTCCGGCTGGCTGCCGGAGCTTCTCCGCACCGCGCCTCCGTTGGAGGACGACGCGCCGGAGATCGAGCTGGTCGAGGTGGATGACGCCGCGATCGAGGCCGAGCCGGAGGATGGCGTAGCGCGATCGGACATCGACGGCGGCGAAACGGCCATGGGCGATCCGGAGGCCGCGGGCGAAGATGAGTCCGTCGCCGGCGAGGATTTTGCGAGGGCCGCCGCCGAGTGATGCGCCGGGATCGAGAGGTCGCTCCCCGCCTCTCCGACCCGGGACGCCTGGGGTCCGCCGGCGACGGCGGACCCCTCTTTCGCCGCCATTCGATCCGAGGCGCCGCCCATGGACAGCCCCGTCGCCCTGCTCGCCCGCCGCCTCGCCGAAGAGGTCGAGGCCGTCTGCCGCCATTACCTCCCGAACGGTCGGAAGCAGGGCCGCTACTGGGTCGCGGGCGATGTCGCGAACTCCCCCGGACGCAGCCTCTATGTCCGCCTGACCGGCCCGACCGCCGGGCCGGGCGCCGCCGGCAAGTGGACCGATGCGGCGACCGGCGAGTTCGGCGACCTCATAGACCTCATCGCCGCCAACCAAGGCTGCGCCACGCTCCGCGACACGCTCGACGAGGCGCGCCGGTTTCTGAATCAGCCGCGTCCCTTGATCGCTGCATCCCGCGCCTCACGTACTCCCGCCGGATCGGTCGAGGCCGCTAGGCGGCTCTGGGCCATGGGCCGGCCGATCCCCGGCACGCTGGCCGAGCGCTATCTCGCTGGGCGGAAGATTATTGGCCTAGGCAGCCTTCCCACGCTGCGGTTCCATCCCGCCTGCTTTCATATTCGCGAGGGCCAGCCGCCGACCGACCCGCCCGAGACCTGGCCGGCGCTTCTGACGAAGGTCGTCGATCTTGACGGACGGCTGACCGGACTCCATCGCACCTGGCTCGACCCAGACAGCGCCGGCAAGGCGCCGGTGATCCCGCCGAGAAAGGCGATGGGGCGGCTCATCGGCAATGGCGTGCGCGTCGGAACGCCAACCGACATCCTCGCCGCCGGCGAAGGGCTCGAGACCATGCTGGCGCTCCACTCGGCGCTGCCGTTCCTGCCGGTCGTCGCCGCGCTCTCCGCCACCCATCTCGCGGCCCTGATCCTGCCCGATGCGCTCCGCCGCCTCTACGTCGCCGCCGACCGCGACGAGGCGGGACACTCCGCGGCGAATGCGCTCCACGCCCGCGCCGCCAAGGACGGCGTCGAGGCGATCCGCCTCCTCCCGCGTCTCGGCGACTTCAACGACGACCTGATCGCCTTCGGTATCGCCGATCTTCGTGCGCATCTCCGCCCGCAGCTCGCGCCGGAGGACGCGGCCCGTCTCCAGGCGCTCGTTCCCGGCTGACCGGGTCCGGGCGCAGGGGTCCGGCTCACTCCCCGTCAGCGCCGCGCCTCCGGGCCTTCCGAGAGCGGGCGAGACGGAGCAGAGCCCGGCCGGGCCCGCAACGGCGAGCCGTCCTCCGCTCCGCTCCGGCCGCCACATGCGCGGCGGTGCAGGCCCGACCGGCCCCTGCTTGCCCGTCGCCCGCGAAGGCCCGCGAGAGGCGCGGACCGGAGAGACGGGAGACCCGACCATGACCGACAGAGACCGTGAACCCTTGGCCCGATCCACCACCGCTATTGTGCTGGACGAATTGCAGCTCTACGGCCACCGCCCCTTCGCGGACGAGCCCGACCCGCGCCCGCTGCCGGAGCCCGAGGCCCTGCAGGGCGCCGTCGCCGACATCTTCGACGCGCTGGTCGCGACGCTTGGCGACACCCGGCTCGAGCCCGACCTCGAGGACGTGCTCTGGCGGGTGACCGATGTCTTCCACCGGATGGCGGCCCGCGTCGAACGCGAGCTCGACGCCAACGAGCAGGCGCAGCGCCGGTCGCAGGCCGAACAGGACGGCTCCGAGATCCGTTCGGTCGAGCTCGAGACCCGGATCGCCGAAGGACTCTCGCTGATCGAGCGGCGGAACGCCTGGGAGGCGATGCGCGATCTCGCCGCCGAGGGCTTCGAGGCCCATCTCGGCGAGATCTGGCGCCCGCGCGCCGGGAGCCACGTCCGCCATCGCAGCCTGACCGCCGCGCTGATCGACAGCCGGGACCACATCGCCGCCCGGCGCCGGGCCGCCATCGAACCGCTCCTGCCGGCGGGGCCGAAGATCGCCTTCACCGGTGGAGCCGACTGCGACGACCACGCCGCGATCTGGGACGCGCTCGACCGCGTGCAGGCCAAGCATGCCGACATGGTTCTGCTGCATGGCGGCTCCCCGCGCGGGGCGGAACGCATCGCCGCCGCCTGGGCCGACAACCGCAGCGTGACGCAGATCGTCTTCCGCCCGGACTGGACGCGCCACGGCAAGGCGGCCCCGTTCCGGCGCAACGACCAGCTCCTCGATATCCTGCCCATCGGGCTGATCGTGTTCCCCGGCTCCGGCATCACCGACAACCTCGCCGACAAGGCCCGCGGCCTCGGCATCCCGCTCTTCGACTTTCGGCCCCGGCGGCCGGCGGCCTGAGCCAAGCCGCCGAAACTACGGCGACGCCCGCGCCGTGCGCTTCCGGCGCGGGCGTCCTTCTGCTATCATTTCCATGCGTCGATTGGCGGTGGTGGCGACGCGATCCCCTGTTGGAGGAGCCCCGCCATGCTGGCCTCGACTTTTCTCACCGCCTTCGGCCTCGGCGCGATCTGCTGGCTGATGTTCACGCTCGCCGTCTATGCGCTGCCATTCTGGATCGGCCTTTCCGCAGCCTTCTGGCTGCATGCGGGCGACAAGGGCGTGCTGTTCGCCGTCATCGGCGGTCTCGCGGCGGCGGGCCTTGTCGCCGCCCTCGGCGAGATCGTCTTCGCCCGTGTCCGCTCCGTGCCGCTCCGGCTCGCCATCGGACTCGTCTACGCCATCCCGGCGGGTCTGGCCGGCTTCCACATGACGAAGGGCGTCGCCGCGCTCACCGGCGCCGGCGAGACCGCCTCCCTCGCCCTCGCCGGTCTCGGTGCGCTGGTGATCGGCGTCACGGCCTGGGCCCGCATCGCCGGGTGGTCCGGGGCGGAGGGGATCGAGGAGGGCGCCGGGGGCGATGGTCGGGTCGCGACCGACGAGGGAGAGGCTCTCCGGGCTCTCCGATCACGGGATCACGTCGGCTGGCGAAGTTCGGCGGTCAGGCAGGGACGTCGGCCGAGGCCGAGATAGGCGCGGCCCAGGGGCCGAATCGGCGTCCGACGACGCCGTCTCCGGCGCGACCGACGGAGCCGCGATCCGAGGGATTGGCGTTGGCCGGCGCCTGTCCCGTGACAAGCGGCGCCCGCCGCCGGCGCGCCGCAGCCTCTCTTCGCGCGACGCCTGTCGCCGCGGTCTTGCCGGGGCGTCCGGCGGCCTGTGATCGTGTCTCCCGGCTGACGCCCCCGTCCTTCGCGGACCTCTCTTGGCTGATCTGACCGGGACCGGCTGACGCCTCGATCCTCGGGCCGCAACGGCGCGCCCGGACTTTCTTCCCCTGGCGGTGGCCCGCCATTCCTCGCGGGGCAAGAAAGACCGGTCCCGCCGTCCTCCGCGATGCTCCGGGTCCGAAGGACTGCGTCCGCGGATCGTCCCGGTCCTGACGATCGCCATAGAGGCCGCGATGGGCGCGGGCTCTGAGAGCAAGGAGACCAACGACATGGCCACCATCGGAACCTTCCGGAAGACCGGCGCCGAATACGCCGGCGAGATCGTCACCCTCAGCGTGCAGGCGAAGGGCGTGCGCATCGTCCCCGAGGACAGCGTCCCCACCGCCAACGCCCCCTCGCACCGCGTCTTCGTCGGTCGCGCCGAAATCGGCGCCGCCTGGTCGAAGCGCTCGGCCGAGGGCCGCGACTATCTCAGCCTCAAGCTCGACGACCCGAGCTTCACCGCGCCGATCTACGCCAACCTCTTCGACGACGCCGTGATCGAAGGCGGCGAGGAGACCTTCTCCCTCATCTGGTCCCGCCCCACCAACCGCCGCAACGGCGACTGACCGCAAACCGCCCCGCCCGGCGCCACCCGGTCGGGGCGGGCCGACGAACGCAACGTCCGAGAGCTATAGCGCGATCTAGGCAAGATCGGGGCGATGTGCCCGGAGACCCAGTCCCAAGCACCAACCGATGCCGCGGCGCGCCACGCCATTCCGTGCGTTCGCCGCGCCGACGGGCATGCGCGCTAGCCGCCGCGCGTCCGCACAATCAGGACCAGCGGCGCTGCGAGGACGGCGCAAAAGGCGAAGAACAGAAACGCATTGATATAGCCGATCATCGTCGCCTGGCGCCCGATCTCCCCCGCAATCCGGCCCACCGTCGCGAGGTCGTCCAGGTCGAGCGCCCTGTCGATGCCGGGCTGGGAGAAGGCTTCGCGGTACGGGGTCACCGCCGCGCTCAGCTCGGACCGGTTGACCGCGGTCTGCCGGATCACCAGCGCCACGGTGATCGAGATGAAGATCGAGCTGCCCATGTTGCGCAGCAGGTGGAAGATGGCCGTGCCGTCGGGCACCAATGACTTTGGCAGTGTCGCGAAGGTGACGACGCTGAGCGGGATCCACATCAGCCCGACGCCCAGCCCCTGCAGCGCCGAGGCCCACAGCACCTGCCCGATCGAGACGTCGACGCTGAAGCCCGCCATCAGCCAGCCCGACCAGGCCTGAAGCCCCAGTCCGATCATCATCGGGACGCGCGGATCGAGGCCGCCGATCACGAACATCGCCGCGAAGCCGACCAGCGTGCCCGCCCCCCGCGCCGAGAGGATCTGGCCGATGATGCTGTCGGGGAAGCCGGAGACGGTCTGCAGCAGCGTCGGCAGCAGGGTGATGGGCGTGAAGTTCAGCATGCCGAAGATGAAGATCAGCACGGTTCCGACCACGAAGTTGCGGTCGCGGAGCAGCGCCGGGTTCAGGAATGGCGTGCGGGAGATCGCGTTGCGGACCCCGAAGACCCACAGCGCCGAGAGGCACACCCCGAGGTAGATCAGGATCTCCCACGACTCCAGCCAGCCGG
>JAUHWJ010000109.1 GCA_030424705.1 Alphaproteobacteria bacterium
GCAGGGCCCGGACCTCATGGTGCGCATGGAGTCCCATGCGAAGGCGATGGGGGCGGAGATCGTCTCCGACATCATCACGAGCCTCGACCTCTCGAAGCGCCCCTTCGTCGCGAAAGGGGATTCGGGGAGGGTCTACGAGGCCGAGGCGGTGATCCTTGCCACCGGCGCGCAGGCGAAGTGGCTGGGCCTGCCCTCGGAGGAGCGGTTCAAGGGCTTCGGCGTCTCCGCCTGCGCGACCTGCGACGGGTTCTTCTATCGCGGGCGGGAGGTGGTGGTGATCGGCGGCGGCAACACGGCGGTCGAGGAGGCGCTGTTCCTGACCCGCTTCGCGGACAAGGTCACGCTCGTCCACCGGCGGGATTCGCTCCGCGCCGAGAAGATCCTCGAACACCGGCTGATGAAGAACCCGAAGGTCGAGGTCGTGTGGAACGCCGCGCTGGAGGAGGTGGTGGGCGAGAGCGAGCCGCCGGGCGTCACCGGCGCGCGCATCCGCGACGTGAAGACGGGGGAGGAGCGGGTGATCCCCTGCGCCGGCGTCTTCGTCGCCATCGGCCATGCGCCGGCCTCGGAACTGGTGAAAGACCAGCTTGAGACGCATCACGGCGGCTATGTCGTCACGAAGCCGGATTCGACCGCGACCGCCATCCCCGGCGTCTTCGCAGCGGGGGACGTGACGGACCATATCTATCGCCAGGCCGTGACCTCGGCGGGGATGGGCTGCATGGCCGCGCTCGAGGCCGAGCGCTTCCTCGCGGGCGAAGGGTGAGGCGCGGCCTCCTCCTCGCGCTTCTGCTCGCGTCGCCGGCCGGCGCGCTGGAGCCGATGGACGGGGCCGCCTTCCGCGCCTTCTCCGAAGGCTGGACGCTGCACTTCTCCGACGAGACCGGCGCCTATTTCGGCACGGAGCAGTATTTCGAGGACGGGCGCACGATCTGGGCCCCTTCCGGAGGCGGCTGCCATCACGGCGTATGGGCGGAGGACGAGGGGCGGATCTGCTTTCTCTACGATGTCGGCCTCTCCTGCTGGAAGCTCTTCTCGGAAGGTGAGAACAGCATCCTCGCCGAAAGCGTCGACATCGGCGAAGGCGGCGGCCCGCCGACCCGCCTGCGCCTGATGCGGAAGGACCGGAGTTCGGCGCCCTGCGACGAGGGGCCCGGCGTCTGAACCGGCTTCCGCCGGGCGGCAAGGCCGTAAATGCTTCGTAAAGGCGGCTGCCCTAGCCTCGACGATCTGATAGGCTCGGAGAACTCGAGCAAAACGTCACGGAGCCGAAGATGCCCCGACCCCTGAACGCCGTCCTCCTGGCGGTCTCCCTCGCCGTCGCCGCGCCGCTCGCACAGGCGAATCCCGCCCTCGTCGCCGCCTCGATGGAGGCGGCGGATCGCGAGCGATGGGCCGATGCGCGCGCCCATGCCGAGGCCGCCGGGAGCCAGGCCGCCCGCGATCTCTACGAATGGCGGCTCCTCTCAGCCGGCGTTGGCGACTGGCCGCTCTACCGCGCCTTCGTCGCCCGCAATCCCGACTGGCCGAATCTCGGCCGCATCCGCGCGCGTGGCGAGGAGACGATCCCGCGCGGGTCCTCCCTGGCGGAGATCGACGCCTTCCTCGGCGCCGAAGGCCCGTCCACCGGAACCGGCGCGCTCCGACGGATCGAAGCGCTCGCCGCCGCGGGGCGGGGGGCCGAGGCGGACGAACTCGCAGCCTTCGTCTGGCGCACGTTCTCGCTGACGCCCTCGGAACAGGCGATCTTCCGCGCCGAGCATGCAGGCGCGATCCGCCCCTATCATGAGGCGCGCGCGGACGAATTGCTCTGGCGCGGGCTGGCTGACGAGGCGCAGGCGATGAAGCCCCTCGTCTCCCCCGGCTGGGCCGCGCTGATCGAGGCGCGGGTGCGGCTCCGCGCGCTGGCGAACGGGGTGGACGGCGCCGTGGCCGCCGTGCCGGCCGCGCTGCGGGATGATCCCGGCCTCGCCTTCGAGCGCTTCCTCTGGCGCATGAAGAAGGACAATTACGACGGCGCGCTGGAGCTCATCTCCGCCCGCTCCGTCTCCGCCGAGAGCCTCGGGCGCCCCGAAGCCTGGGGCGAGCGGCGCACGCTGCTCGTCCGCCGGCTCCTGCGGCTCGGAAGGGCGACGGAGGCCTACAATCTCGCCAACCGCAACCACATGCTGACCGGCGGGGAGTATTCCGATCTCGAATTCCTCGCCGGCTGGATCGCGCTCCGCTGGATGAAGGACCCGGAGCGGGCGGCGGCGCATTTCCGCCGCCTCATCGTCGCGGTGGAGACGCCGATCAGCCTCGGGCGCGGGCATTACTGGCTCGGCCGGGCGCTGGAGGCGGCGGGGGACCGGAGCGGCGCGCAGGCCGCCTATGCCGAGGGCGCGAAGCACCAGACGAGCTTCTACGGCCAGCTTGCGGCGGAGGCCGCCGGCGTGCCCGTCGATCCCGCGCTCGCGGCGGAGCGGGACGGGGACTGGCGGCGCGCCGCCTTCGCGAACCGCACGGTGGCGGAGGCCGCGCGGCTCCTCTCGGAGGCGGGGGACAGGCGGCGCGCGCACTGGTTCCTCACCCACATCGCCTCGGAGCAGCAGAGCTACGCCGATCTCGCCGGCGCCGCGCATCTCGCGATGGAGCTCGGCCGGCCCGACGCGGCGATCCGCATCGGCAAGATCGCGGCGCGGAAGGGCCATGTGCTGAAGGGCGACTATTACCCCCTCACCGAGCTCGCCCGCTTCAACGCCGGGGTGGAGCCCGCCCTCGCCATGGCGATCGGCCGGCAGGAGAGCGAGCTGAACGCCGAGGCGATCAGCCCGGCGGGCGCCCGCGGGCTCATGCAGGTCATGCCGGCGACGGCGCGGCGCGTGGCAGGCTGGGTGCAGCAGCCCTATTCGCTCGAACGGCTGACCGAGGACTGGCGGTACAACGCCCTCCTCGGCCAGACCTATCTCGCGCGCCGGCTCGGCGAGTTCAACGGATCGGTGGCGATGGCAGCCGCCGCCTACAATGCCGGCGCCGGGCGCGTCGACCAGTGGATCGCGACCTATGGCGACCCGCGGACGGGGGCGGTGGACTGGATCGACTGGCTGGAGATGATCCCCTTCAACGAGACTCGCAATTACGTGCAGCGCGTGCTCGAAGGGCTTCAGATATACCGGAGCCGGATCGAGGGCCGCCCGGTCGCGTTCACGCTGAAGCGGGACGCGCTCGGGCTCTGAAGGGGACGCCATGAAGATCACCACCTGCGTCTTCGACGCCTACGGCACGCTTTTCGACGTCGCCGCCGCCGCGCGTCAGGCGGCGGCGGAGCCGGGGCGGGAGGCGCTTGCGGCGAAATGGCCCGAACTCGCCGCGACATGGCGGCTGAAGCAGCTGCAATATTCGTGGCTCCGCGCCGCGGCGGGGACGCACGGGGATTTCTGGTCCGTGACGCAGGACGGGCTCGACTACGCGCTGGAGGCGCACGGGCTGGCGGAGCCGTCGCTGCGGGAGCGGCTGCTGGCGCTCTACTGGGAGCTTTCGGCCTATCCGGAGGTCCCGGCCATGCTCGCCGCGCTGAAGGGCGCGGGCTTCGCCACCGCGATCCTCTCGAACGGCTCGCCCGCCATGCTGGCTGGCGCGGTGGAGAGCGCGGGGATCGGCGACCGGCTGGACGCTGTGCTCTCGGTCGAGAGCGTCGGAATCTTCAAGCCGGCGCCGGCGGTCTATGGCCTCGTGGGGCGGCGCTTCGGCTGCCCGGCCGGCGCGGTGCTCTTCGTCTCCTCGAACGGCTGGGATGCGGCGGCGGCTTCGGGCTACGGCTTCCGCACCGTCTGGGTGAACCGCGCGAAGGAGCCCATGGACCGGCTGCCCTGGCGGCCCGAGCGCGTCCTCTCCGATCTCACGTCGATCCCGGAACTCGCGCAGGCGGGCCTGTGAAGCGCTTCGCCGCGCCGCATGGCCTCTCCCTCGCCTATGCCGACGAGGGGGAGGGCGCCCCGCCCCTCCTCTGCCTCGCGGGCCTCACCCGCTCCTCCCGCGATTTCGATCATTTCGCCGCCGCGCTTCCCGCTTTCGCTGGCCCCCGGCGGATCGTCAGGCTCGACGCGCGGGGCCGCGGCGCCTCCGACCATGATCCGGACTTCACGCGCTACAACGTGATGGTCGAGGCGGGGGACGCGCTGGCGCTGCTCGATCATCTCGGCGTCGACCGCGCCGTGGTCATCGGCTCCTCCCGCGGCGGGCTCCTCGCCGCCGTGATCGCGGCGACGGCGCCGCAGCGGCTCGCGGGCGTGGTCTTGAACGATGTGGGCCCGGTGATCGAGCCGGAGGGGATCGGCAAGATCATGTCCTATCTCGGGCTCCCGCCCGCCGCGAAGACGATGGCGGAGGCCGCCGCCGGGCTTGAAGCGGCCTTCGGCGCACGCTTTCCCGGCGTCGGCGCCGATTTCTGGCGGGACTGGGCGGAGCGGAGCTTCGTCGAGGCGCCGGGCGGCCTCGCCCTCGCCTATGACCCGAAACTGCGCGACGCGACGCTGGCGCAGGCCGCGGCGGCGCCCGAGGGCGGGCACGATCTCTGGCCGCTCTTCGACGCGCTGAAGCCGATCCCGACCCTTCTTCTCCGCGGCGCGAATTCGGACTTGCTCTCGGCGGCGACGGCGACCGAAATGCGCGTCAGAAAGCCGGACCTGACCGTGGTGGAAATCCCCGACCGCGGCCACATCCCCCGGCTGGACGAGCCGGCGGCGCTCCGCGCCGTCGCCGCATTCCTCGGAGGGATCGATGGCTGAAGCCGCGACGATCGAAGACATCCGCGCCGCCCGCGCCCGGCTCGCCGGCGCCGCGCGACGCACGCCGCTGCTCGAATCGGACGCGCTAAACGCGCTCGCCGGGCGCCGCGTGCTCGTGAAGGCCGAATGCCTCCAGCGGACCGGGAGCTTCAAGTTCCGCGGCGGCTGGAGCGCGCTCTCCGCCCTCGACCCGGAGGCGCGGAAGAAGGGCGTCATCGCCTTCTCCTCCGGTAACCATGCGCAGGGCGTCGCCCTCGCGGCGAAGCTCCACGGCGCGCCAGCCGTGATCGTGATGCCGGAGGATGCGCCGCAGGCGAAGATTTCCGGCACCCGCGGCTACGGCGCCGAGGTCGTGACCTATGACCGCTTCGGCGAGGATCGGGAGGCGATCGGCGCCCGCATCGCCGGCGAACGGGGGCTGACCCTGATCCGCCCCTATGACGAGCCCATGGTGATCGCCGGGCAGGGGACGACCGGGCTCGAAATCGCGGAACAGGCGGCGGAGGCGGGGGTGACGGAGGGGGACGTGATCGTCTGCTGCGGCGGCGGCGGCCTCGCGGCCGGCATCGCGCTCGCGCTCGAGGAGGCGGCTCCCGGTCTCCGCGTGCGGACGGCGGAGCCCGCCTTCTATGACGACATGGCGATCTCCCTCCGCTCCGGCCGGCGGGAGCGCTGCGGCGCCAACGAGAAGTCGATCTGCGACGCCATCGTCACGCCCATGCCGGGGGAGCTGACCTTCCCGATCCTGAAGGGCCGCGCCGGCCCCGGCTTCGCCGTGGCGGACGAGGAGGCGCGCTGCGCCATGGCGACGGCGTGGAAGCACCTGAAGATCGTCGCGGAGCCGGGCGGCGCCGTCGCCCTCGCCGCCGCGCTCTTCCGGCGGGAGGAGATCGAGGGGGACGCCGTGATCGTCACCGTTTCGGGCGGCAATGTGGACCCCGCGGTCTTCGCCGCCGCGCTATCGGATTACGGAGACGCGCCATGACCTTCCATCATCGCCACCAGAACCGGATCATGGGGATCATGGAGGAGGCGACCGCCTGGCGGCGGGACCTTCACGCCCACCCCGAGATCGGCTTCGAGGAGAAGCGGACGGCCGGGATCGTCGCCGCGAAGCTGCGGGAATTCGGCGTGGACGAGGTGCATGTGGGCCTCGCCCGCACCGGCGTCCTCGGCATCGTGCGCGGCAAGGGGGAGGGGCCGATGATCGGCCTCCGCGCGGACATGGACGCGCTGCCGATGCCGGACCTCAAGACCGTCCCCTGGCGCTCGAAATTCGAAAACCGGAACCATGCCTGCGGCCATGACGGCCACACCGCCATGCTCCTCGCCGCCGCGAAGATCCTCTGCGAGACGCGGGATTTCGCGGGCTCTGTCGCGCTCATCTTCCAGCCTGCGGAGGAAGGCATGGGCGGCGGGAAGGAGATGGTGGAGGACGGTCTCTTCCGCCTCGCCCCCTGCGACAGCGTCTGGGGCCTCCACAACTGGCCGGGCGCGCCGCTCGGCGCCTTCACCGCGCTCGCCGGGCCGGTCATGGCGGGGGTGGATTATTTCGACATCCGGATCAGGGGCGTCGGCACCCATGCCGGCACGCCCCATCTGGGGACGGACACGGTCCTCGCCGCCGGGCACATGATCGCCGCGCTGCAATCCGTCGCAAGCCGCACCGCGCCGCCGCAGGAGGCGGCGACGATCTCCGTCACCCGCCTCTCCGCCGCCACGGCCTATCACGTCGTGCCCGACACGACGGAGATCGGCGGCTCGCTCCGCTATGTGAACCCCGCCATCCGCCCGAAGATGGAGGCGCAGCTCCGCGCCGTGGCGAAGGGCGTGGCGGAAGCCTTCGGCGCGGTCGCCGAGATCGACTACCGCGTGAACTATCCGCCGACGATCAACCCCCCGGCGGAGGCCGACCTCGCGGCGGACATCGCCGC
>JAUHWJ010000110.1 GCA_030424705.1 Alphaproteobacteria bacterium
CTTCTCCGGCGGCTTTTCGACGACGCCGCTCGCCGCGCTCGCGCCCGAGGCGATCTTCGACCGGTTCGCGGATCTTCCGGGCCTCGCGGACCGCCTTGTGGGAGCGGCGCGCTCCAGCGGATAGGTCAGCCGCCGCCGGGCGTCACGCCGCAAGCCGGGCGCGCCCGCCCGCCGTCAGAAGCTCCGGGCAGGCGGCGACCGCCGCGCGCTCCGCCAGCGTGAGCCAGCCGAGGCCGGCCTCGGCGGAGGGCGCCGCGGCGAGCTTGGCCGCCGCCGTCAACCGCGCCAGGGCCGGCTCGCCGTCCCTTTGCGGATCGAGCGGCGCGGGAGGCTCGATGGCTGCGGCATGGTCCGCCAGAAGGCGGGGGCTCCGGGCAAGATCGGCGAGGCCGGTGGCCATCTCGCGCCCGATGGAGGCGGCGGCCGCCTCGGCCGCGAGAGCTATATCCGGCTTCGCGCGGTCCTCCGGCGAATCGAGCAGGCCCCGTCGCGCCATGACCGACCCGGCCCGCGCGTCGCCGCTCAGCCGTGACAGAAGCGGCGCGAGCGCGAGCCCGAGGAGGATCGGGGAGAGCCAGACCAGCACGCCGGGCTGCACGAACCAGAGCAGCGCGCCGCCGCCGAGCCCGATGACCGCATGCCATCCATGCGCCGAAAGCGCGTCTCGCCAGGGGAGGACGGAGCCAGCCCGCTCCTGCGTCTTCCATCCGGAATCGCGCCCGAGGAGGATCTCGATTATCTGCCGAGCCTGGATGAGCATCAGCGCCGGCGCCAGCAGCGCCGAGAGCACGATCTCGAGGCCGACGCCGCCCGCCACCCGCCCGCGTCCGCCGAAACGCGCCGCAAGTTCCGGCCGCGCCGCCGCCTCCAGCGCGCCCAGCGCCTTCGGCAGGAGAAGCAGCGCCGTCGACCCTGCGAAGAGCCAGGCCATCCGCTCCGAGTCGAACCGTGGCCAGCGCGGGAAGAGCTGCACCGCGTCGCTGAAATACTCGGGCCGGAGCAGAGCCGACTGCGCCGTGAGCGCCAACCCGACGAGGATCATCGCCAGCCAGATCGGCGAGACGAGATAGGCGCCGATGCCGATCAGGAAGTGGACGCGGCTCAAGAGGCGGAGCCCCGCCGCGGGCAGGACCGCCGCATGCTGGACGTTGCCCTGCGCCCAGCGCCGGTCTCGCGCCGCAGAGGTCAGCAGCGAGGGCGGCGCCCCCTCCCAGCTGCCGCCGAGATCGGGGTCCATACGGACATCCCACCCGGCCCGGCGCAGGAGCGCGGCCTCGACGAAATCGTGGCTGAGGATGTGCCCGCCGAATGGCCTGCGCCCGCGCAGTTCGGGAAGCCCCGCGCTCTCGGCGAAGGCGCGCATGCGAATGAGGGCGTTGTGGCCCCAGAAGTTCCCGTCCGTCCCCTGCCAGGCCGCCACCCCCCGCGCGACGACACGGCCGTAGACGGCCCCGGCGAATTGCTGGATGCGCGCGAAGGGAGTCGTCCCGCCTGCCAGCGCCGGGTTGCTCTGCAGCAGCGCGAGCCGCGGCGCCGCCTGCATGCGGCGGACCATCTCGACGATGGTCTCCGGCTCCATCAGGCTGTCGGCGTCGAGCACCAGCATGAAGTCGTAGCGGGCGCCCCAGCGCTCGACGAAATCCTGGACGTTCCCCGCCTTCCGCCCCCTGTTGACCGCGCGCCGCCGCCACCAGATTGCCGGGCCGCCCTGCATGCGCCGGCGCAGCGCGGCGAAGGCCGTCGTCTCGCGCGCCCAGGCGTCAGGGTCCCGCGTGTCCGACAGGATGAATATCTCGAAGGCCTCGGCATGGCCGAGCGCGGCGAGGCCGCGACCCATCGCAGAGAGGGCGCCGAAACTCGCCGCCGCGTCCTCGTTGTAGACCGGCATCACGATGGCCGTCCGCGTCGTCAATGGCGCGCCCGGGTCTCCGCGATCGCGGCGCGGCGGGAATAGCAGGCCGGCGATCGTCGAGCAGCCTGAAAAGGCGATCCAGCCGAAGGTCAGGACGAAAAGCGCCCGCAGCGCGAGCTGAAGCGCGTTCACCCCTTCCGGGTCGAAGGCGCGGAGCATCTGGTCGGACGCATAGATCGTCAACGCCGCCGCCCCGCCGAACGCCACAAGCCGCGCCGCGTAAACGCGCCAGGACTGCGAGGCGAAGCGTGCACGCGGCGCGCGCCGGAGGTCCTGCGCCGGCATGGCGAGGGGGGCGGGCGCGGGCGTCGGCGCCGTCACCCCGGCCCCCATCGGTAGAGCCAGGTTTCCGAGGCCGGCGCCCCTGCAGCGTCGCGAAGCTGAATCCTGAGCTCGGCCCCGCCCTCTTCAGGCGGCCGGAACCGGAGCGCGGCGCGCACCATGCCCGCCTCCGGCAGCGGCGTAAGCGTCGCCGCCTCGATCTCGCCTCGCCCCGCCTCGGCGTGGAGTTCGAGTCCGTCGGCGCCCGCCTCGGCGAGCGCGAAGTCGACCACGATGGTGCGCCGGGTTGGATCGTTCACATAGCGCCCGCCCCGGCTCGCCATGACCCGCGCAAGCGGCGCCTCGTCCGGCGCGTCCTCGCCCCAGTAGAGCCGGTATTCGAGTTCGAGCGGCCGGCCCGGTTCGAGCGCGGCCTCTGGGCGCCAGAAGGCGACGATGTTGTCGTTGAACTCGGTCTCGGTCGGGATCTCGACCAGCATCACGCCGCCCGGGCCCCAGGAGCCCCGCGGCGAGACCCAGGCGGTCGGCCGTTTGCCGTATCGCGCTTCGGCGTCCGAAAAATCGGCGAAGGAGCGGTTGCGCTGCGCAAGGCCGAAGCCGACCGGATCGCGGTCGATGAAGGTGGAGACCTCCAGCATTTCGGGATTCACAAGCGGCCGCCAGATGCGCTCGCCCGCGCCGGAGAGCATCTGCAGCCCTGCGCTGTCATGCACGGCGTTGCGAAAATCGTCCACGCCGCGCCGGTCGAGCGGCGAGAAGAGATGCATCGAGGTCAGCGGCGCGATCCCGATATCGTCGACGCTTCGGCGCGGCACAAGGACGGCGCGAATGTCCAGCACCGTCTCCGCGCCGGGGCGGACGACGAACTCGTAGGCGCCGGCGACTGACGCGCTGTCGAGCAGGGCGTGGACAATCATCTCCGTCGCGCTCGGCTCGGGCCGGTGTAGCCAGAAATCGGTGAAGACGGGAAACTCCTCCCCGCGCGGCGAGCCGGTGCCGATGGCGAGCGCCCGCGCGCTGAGCCCGAAGGCCTGGTCCCGCCCGATGGCGCGGAAATAGCTCGCGCCCTGGAATACGAGCAGCTCGTCCTCGACCTCGGCGCGGTTGATCGGGAAGCGCAGGCGAAACCCGGTCCAGGCCATGCCCGCGCCGTCCTCCGTGCGAAGTCCGCCCTCGGGGAGGGCGAAACGCGCCGGGTCGAACTCGAACACGGTCGGATCGAACGGAACCGGGATCGCGACGCCGTCGACGACGGTCGAAACGCGCACGGCGTCGGCGTAGATCGAGCCGGGCGGCAGGAGGTCGACCGTGAACCCGCGGCCCTCGCCCGTCCAGAGACGGCGGTCGGCGCGGTAGCGGATCGCGCGATAGCCGTCATAATCCAGATCGGCGAAGAGCCCCGCGGGAGTCTGTCGGCTGTCGTCGAAATCGCTCTCCGCCCGGGCGCGGGCGAGCGCAACGACGCTGTCGAACGTGAACGGCGCATCCGATTGCGCAGCCGCCGGCAGCGCGCCGGCGATACCCGAAGCCGCCAGCCCGGCCATGAAGGCGCGCCGGTCAAGCGCCGGATCAGCCATCGCGGAGTCCACGCGGCGCGCCACCCTCGGCGAGCCATGTCCATGTCTCCGTCAGCGGCTCGCCGCCGCGATGGAGATAGGCGCGGAGCTCGACAGGCCCCGCATGCGCCCCGCGCAGGTCGAACATCAGGCGCCAGCGGTCCGAGCCCACCACCCGATAGGCGCGCGGGATCAGGATTTCGCCGCCGCGGGCCTCGAGCTCGAACGCCACGCCATCCTCAAGCCCGCCGAGCGCGCCGCCGGCGAAGTCGACCGCGATCTTGTCGACATCGGCCGGCCTCGGCTGGCCCGGCACGCCGCCCCAGCCGGACCAGGTGGCGACCACATGCCCGAGCGTTTCGGGGAAGGGGTCCAGCGCGCGCCAGTGCTGCTCGTAGTCAAAGGAGAGCGCCGCGCCCGCCGCCGGCTGGGCCGCCGGGGTCCAGTAGGCGACGATGTTGTCGAAAGTCTCGTCCGCGGTCGGAATCTCCACGAGCTGGACGGCGCCGGCGCCCCAGCTCCCCCGCGGCTCGATCCAGACCGAGGGCCGCCGGTCATAGAACACGCCGTCGTCGTGATAATGGTCGAACTCCCGGTCGCGCTGGATGAGCCCGAAGCCGCGCGGATCGCGGTCGAAAAAGCTCGACGTCGTTACGCGCGCCGGGTTGCGCAGCGGCCGCCAGAGCCGTTCGCCTGCGCCGGTATGAAGCGCGAGCCCGTCGCTGTCATGGATCTCCGGCCGCCAGTCCGGCGCGCTGGCGCGATTGGTCTCGGAATACCAGAACATCGAGGTCAGCGGCGCGACGCCCAGCCGCTCCACCCCGTTCCGAAAGAAAAGCCGCGTCTCGATCGCGAGGCGCTGCCCGAACCCCGCCTCACGCGTCGCGCCGAACCGGTAGGCGCCGGTGACCGAAGGGCTGTCGAGCAGGGCGTGAACGGTCACGTCTTCGCCCTCCCGCTCGCCTGCGCCGATCCAGAATGCGCTGAAACGGGGGAATTCCTCGGGCCTCGACAGGCCGGTGTCGATGGCGAGGCCGCGCGCCGAGAGGCCGTACTGCGCCTCCGGCCCGTCGCAGCGGAAATAGGAGGCGCCGAGGAAGGAGAGCCAGTCCGGCCGAAGCCCGGGCCGCATGAACCGCACGCCGGCGAAGCCTGCGAGGGGCCCCATCTCATGCGCCGGGCTGTCGGCGGGAACATCGAAGAGAGTCTCCTCATACACGATCTCGCGCGCCGCGCCGTCCTCGACGACGTGAACGGCGACGGGCTCCCGCGCATAGCGCCCCAGATGGAAGAACTGCGCCGCAGGCCCGTTCGTTCCGAGCGGGATGGAGGATTCGTCGCGAAAGCGGATGCGCCAGTAGGCGTCGTAGTCGATGCGGTCGAGCACCCCGGCCGGCGGCGACGCCGGCGGCGTCCATGGCGCGCCGGCCATCCGGCGCGCGCGGTCGGCCAGCTGCGCGAAGCTGAAGGGCTCCGCCGGGCCGAGCCGTGGCTGCGCGGAGAGGGGCGCGCCGGTCGCGCCGGCGAGCGCAAGCGCCCCGAGGAAGAGCGTGCGCCGATCGATGCCGTTCATGGCGGTTCATTTCGCTGGAATACCGTGAGCTTGCGTATCGTATCGCAGTCGTGGTCCCGGGTTCCATGCCGCTGTCGCGAAGCAGCATTCAAATTTTCTAACGATATGCGGTGTTTCTTGAGAGGCGCGCTGCGGTGCGGCGCGTTCCGGCGATGCTCTTGCATGCTCTCCTTGCCGAGGCGGACTCCGCCATCGGAGGGGACGGAGCCGGGCTTTTGTATCGCCGGTTCTGAGCGTTGTTTTTTCGCGGGAGCGATATCTCCGAGGGAACATATTGCTAAAGTCGAACGATTCGCGATTGACTCGCGTAGGAGATGCGCGCGCCGGCTGCGGCGGAAAGACGCGTCCTGAACAAGAAACGAAAGCGGAGGAAACCCAGCATGGCGACCCTGAAGATCAACGGGGCCCCTCGCGAGGTCGACGCGTCCCCCGACATGCCCCTTCTGTGGGCGCTGCGGGACGTGGCGGGCCTTGTGGGGACGAAGTACGGCTGCGGCGTCGGGCTTTGCGGGGCGTGCACGGTGCATGTGAACGGCAAGGCCGAACGCTCCTGCATGCTGACCGTGGGCGATGTCGCGGAGGCGGAGATCACGACGATCGAGGGCCTTCACCCGACGGGCGACCACCGGGTGCAGGCGGCGTGGCGGGAGCTGAACGTGCCGCAATGCGGCTTCTGCCAGGCGGGCCAGATCATGACGGCCTCGGCGCTTCTGGCGGAGAATCCGAAGCCTTCGGACGAGGAGATCCTCGAGGCGATGGCGGGCAATGTCTGCCGCTGCGGCTGCTACCAGCGGATCACGGCCGCGGTGCGGCTCGCGAGCACGGGGAGCTGAGATCATGCTGCATTTCATGACGATGGTCCGCGAGGCGGCGGCGCCGCTGGCGCGCGACTTCACGGTGGCGAAGCTCTCGCGCCGGGCGTTTCTCGGCGGAACGGCGGCCTTCGCGGTCGGCGCCTTCGCGTCCCGTTCGGAGGCTTTCCCGCGCTGGCCGCATGGCGGCGAGTCGATGCCGCACGGGGTGGTGGAGGATCCGCTCGTCTTCGTGTCGATCGACGCGGACGGGACGGTGACGCTGGTGGCCCACCGCTCGGAGATGGGCACGGGCTCGCGCACTTCCATCCCGATGGTGATGGCGGACGAGATGGAGGCCGACTGGAGCCGGGTGAAGATCGTCCAGGCGGAGGGCGACGAGCCGAAATACGGCAACCAGGACACGGACGGCTCGCGCAGCATGCGCCATCACATCCAGATGGCCCGCAAGATCGGCGGCTCGGTGCGCCACATGATGCGCGAGGCGGCGGCGAAGGAATGGGGGGTTCCCGCCTCCGAGGTGAAGGTGGAGATGCACGCCGCGCATCACGGCGGCAAGTCGCT
>JAUHWJ010000111.1 GCA_030424705.1 Alphaproteobacteria bacterium
AACTTCTCACCTGGCGGCAACTCGGCCTGCATGAGAAGCCCGCCCATCTCCTCAATCTCGGAGGTTACTGGGATCCGCTCCTCGCGCTCTTCCGGCAATGCGTGGACCGCGGCTTCGCCTCGCCCGGCTTTCTCGGCTTTCTCGCCGTGCACGAGACGCCGGAAGCGCTGCTCGACGCGCTCTGACTCAGCGGCCCTCGACGCGCCAGGCCGCGACCATGAGACCCGCGGAGAGCAGCAGCATCAGCCATCCGGGCGCGAGCGGCGTGAGGCGCACGTCCTCCACCGCATATGCCTCCCGCCGTGCGAGCCCCGCCCAGCCCCGGCCCGAGGCGGCGCGGCCCTCGCCGACCCGGCGGATGTCGGGCGGCCCGTCCTCCAGCCAGTGCGCGCCGCCGCGTGTCGCGGTCAGGAGCGCGGCGATCGGCTCCGCGCTCGCCACCGCCCGCTCGAACTCCACCGGCGCCGGCGGGCCGATCGCCGCGATGGAGGAGAGCGCGCCGTCGGAAAGGAGATGAAGCCCCTGCTCCTCCGCCTCGAACACCGCACGCCAAAGCCCAGGCCCCGCCGCCTCGAAGGGGACGACCGAACGCGCGCCGGAGGGTGCGACGATCTCCAGCCGCTCCGGATTCTCCTTCACCGAACGGCGCGTGACCGTCAGGCGCGCGCCCTCCGCCACGGCCGAGAGCGCCTCCTCCTCCAGCTCCGGCTCCTTCATCAGCCAGTGCGCGAGGCGGCGCAGAAGCTCCGCCTGCGGCCCCCCGCCCTCATAGCCGCGGGACCAGAGCCAGGCATGGTCCGAGCCGAGCACGGCGACGCGCCCCTCCCCGACCCGGTCGAGCACGAGGAGCGGGCGCTCGTCCGCCCCCGCCATCACCACCTCGCCGGAAAGGCGCTCCATCTCGATCTGCCGCATCCACCGGCCCCAGACGGGCGCGCCCGGCGCCCCCCCATTGAAGAGGTCGAGCCCGGCGGTGACCGGGTGGCGCGCGCCCGGCTCCGTCACCCTGGGCAGATAGGGAGCCTCGATCAGGCCGCCTGTCGGCGCCACGGGCAGGATCTCCGCCAGCGGCGTGCGATAGAGGCTCTCCACCCCCGCGAACCAGGGCCCGGCGGCGATCAGCACCGCGCCGCCGTCCCGCACATAGCGCGCGATGTTGGCTATGTAGGGCGAGGGCAGCACGCCGCGGCGTCGGTAGCGGTCGAAGATGATGAGGTCGAACTCGTCCACCTTCTCGAGGAACAGCTCCCGTGTCGGGAAGGCGATGAGCGAAAGCTCGAAGACCGGCGTCCCGTCCTGCTTCGTCGGAGGGCGAAGGATGGTGAAGTGGACGAGATCGACGGAGGGATCAGCCTTCAGCAGGTTCCGCCAGGTCCGCTCCCCCGAATGCGGCTCGCCCGAGACAAGGAGGACGCGCAGCCGGTCCCGCACTCCGTTCACGGTGAAAGCGGCGCGGTTGTTCCGCTCCGTCGCCTCACCCTCCGCAACCTCGAGCGCAAGCTCTACGATGTTGGCCCCGCCATGCGTGATCGGAATCGTGAGCGACGCCTCGCGACCGGGCGCGACCGCCGTCTCCCCCGCCGGCGCGCCGTCCACCGAAATCGTGACGCGTGCGGCTGGCAGCGCCGCAAGCCGCGCCTCCGGGCCGAAATCCTCGACCCGGAAGCGGAAGGTCACGTCCTCTCCGACAATCCCGAAGGCCGGCGCCGCGCTGACATGGAGCCGCCGGTCGAACTCGCCCCGCGCCCCGGTCAGGAGCGCGTTGACCGGGCCCGGGAAGCTCTCGAGCAGGTCCGCGTCATGCGCCTGCCCGTCCGTAACGAGGAGCGCGCCCGCGATCCGGTCCTGCGGAACCTCCGCCGCGGCGGCGGTGAGCGCGGAGAGGAGCCGCGTGCCCGGGTCCGTCACCGGCCCGCCCTCGTTCCTCACGCGGACGACGCGGTGCTCCAACGGGTTCTCCGGATCGCGCGCGTTCAGCGCCTCGATCGCGGCGAGCGCCGCCGCCTCCGCCTCCGCCGCCTGGGCCGTCCGCGCGCCGATGGACTGGCTCTCGCTCTCGTCCACCACGATGAAGGCGATGTCGGTCAGCCCCCGCCGCACCTCCCGCACCAGTGAGGGGTTGGCGAGCGCGAGGAACAGCGCGCCGAAACCGAGCGCGCGGAGCGCCCAGGCTGGCGAGCGCGCCAGTGCCGCGTAGACGACGAGCAGCAGCGCCACAGCCCCCGCGAGGAAGAGGAGGAGCGGCGAAAGCGCCGGGTCGAAGGCGAGCGCGGCGTTCAATTCCCCAGCCTCTCAAGCAGCGCCGGCACATGAACCTGATCGGATTTGTAGTTGCCCGTAAGCGCATAGAGCACGACGTTGACGCCGAATCGGAAGGCGAGCTCCCGCTGGCGGAGGCCGTCCGCCCGGCCCACCGGCGCAAGGAAGTCGCCCCCCTCGCTCACCGCCCATGCCGCCGCCCAGTCCGCCGAGCCGATCACGACGGGCGAGACGCCGTCATTCGGGTCGGAGATGAGGCTCCTCCCCTCCTCCCCTTCGGGCGCGGGGCGCGGCGCTTCGAGCCAGACTTCGCCGCCGGTCCATCGCCCCGGAAACCGGTCGAGGAGGTAGAAGGTCCGCGTCAGCACATGATCGGCCGGCACCGGCACGAGCGGCGGCAGGTCGAGCGCCGCAACGAGCCGCCGGAGCGCCCCGGCGTTCGGGCCGGAGGCGGAGCCGCCGCGGGCGAGATGCGCGTCCCGCGTGTCGATCAGGAGCATGCCGCCGTTCCGCATGTATTCGTTGAGCCGGGTGGAGGCTTCGTCGGAAGGCGTCGGCTGCCGGTCCGTCACCGGCCAGTAGAGGATCGGGTAGAAGGCGAGCTCGTCCGTCTCCAGGTTCACCGCCATGGGTTCGACCGGCTCGACCGCGGTGCGCGCGGCGAGCACGCGAGAAAGGCCGCGAAGCCCCGCCTCCGCCATCCGGTCAACCTCCGAATCCCCGGTCAGGATATGAGCGAGCACGGTCTGGTTCGCGGCGATCACCGCGCGCTCCTCGGAGCTTTGGGCCTCCGCCGCGGGCGGCGCGCCGAGACCGGCGGCGAGCAGCAACGCCGCCACGCCGCCGCCGAGCCGCAGCCGCCGCCCGGAAAGCCGCATCGCGGCGATCAGGTCGGCCATGAAGAGCAGCACCGCAAAAGCGAGCAGCCAGTGCGCCAGCGGCCGCTCCGTCCGCCCGCCCAGCGTCTCGACCCCGGCCGAAAGCGGCGGCCGCGGCGCGAGTGTGAGCCCCGCAGGCTCCGGGAAGAGATTGTAGGCGAGCCGCGCCGTCTCCCCCGCATAGAGCCCCGGCGGCGCGTCCGGCCCCGCAGGTTCGGCGAGCCTCGCGGCGGGCACCGCTGCCGCGTCCCCCGCCGCCGGGGCGGCGCGGCCAAACCCGTCCAGCGCCGCGACGAGGCGCATCGGCGCCTCGGGCGGCGGCGCCTCGCCCGCCCCGCCGCCAGCGGAAAGCGCGATGAGCCGGCGCTGCATGTCCACGAAGAGGCCCGAAAGCGGGAGGGAGGACCATTCGGCGTTCGCCGTGACATGGAAGAGAACGACCCGCCCGTCGCCGAGCGGCGCGGCCGTCACCAGCGGCGTCCCGTCCTCCAGCGTCGCCCAGGTCTTGTCCGCGAGATCGGGGCCGAGCCGGGCGAGGATCTGGCTTGAAACGGTCACCTCCCGCGGCGCGGCGAGGCCGAAGAACGGGCTCTCGCGCGTGAAGTCGCGGATCGCCTGCGGCGCGCCCCATGCCATCGCGCCGCCCACCGCCCGGCCCCCGGCGCGAAGCGGGACAGGGAGGAGCGGGTCCTCCTCCGCCGCATCGGCGGCCCCGGCGGCGGCGAGGTCGGCGCCGCGCGCGAGCCGCGGCCCCGCGAAGCGGACGAGAAGGCCGCCCGCGCGCACGAATTCCTCCAGCGCCTCGCGCTCTGGCCCTGCAATCCTGCCGATATCGGCGAGATAGATCGCGTCCGGATTGGCGGCGATGAGGTCGGGGACGCTCCCCTCCACCACCTCCGCGTTCCGCTCCAGCGCGGTGCGGAGATAATGGAGCGAGGAGACGAGGCGCAGCCCGCCGTCCTCCGCCGCCCCGGCGGCGAGGCCGACGCGCCGGCGGCGCTGGCTCTCGTCCGTCAGGGCGACGGCCCCCGCGCTCTCCTCCTCGATGAGGGCGAGGCGTGTGATCTGGTTGCGAAGTTCGAGCGGCAGGTCGATCTCGGCGTCGGCCACGTCCTCGCCTTGCGCGAAGATCGCCTCCGCCGTCGCCAGCCGCCGCTCCCCCTCGCCCTCGCCGGGCGCTCGGCCGAAGACGGCGACGCGAGTAGCCTGCTCCGGGCCGCCGCCCGCGCGAAGGGCGGAGACCACAAGCCGCCCGTCCTCCAGCCGCGGAGCCGATAGCGCGGAGGCGGTCGCCTCAGGCCCGATTACCCGGAGCGCGCCGAGCCCGTCCAAAGCCCGCGCCAGCGCGCCGGAATCGCCATGCGCCAGCCCGTCCGTGATGAACACGACGTCGAGCGCCCCCTCGGCGTCCGAGGGGCGCACCATGCCTTCGAACGCCTCCGCCCAGTCCTCCCGCAGCGGCGCCCAGGGCTCCGGCGTCAGCGCCTCGACGACGCCGCGCCACTCTCCCGCCGGCCGCGGCGCAAGGCGGAAATCGGGCGGAACCGGCTGCGCGACGACATGGAGGGAGACCGGCCGCCCCGCCCGCTCCGCCCGCTCGATCTCGGCCAGCGCCGCCTCGCGCCTCAGGTCCCAGTCCGGCGCGCTGGCCCAGCCGCCGTCCATCACGATCGCAACGGGGCCGGAGCCCGTCAGCCGCTCCTTCGGGTTCAGCACCGGCTCCGCGAAGGCGAGGATCAGCGCAGCGGCGAGCGCCATGCGCAGGATCAGGAGCCAGAGCGGCGTGCGGTGCGGCGTCTTCTCCGGGTCTTCGAGCCCGAGGAGGAGCCGCACGCCGGGGAAGGAAATGCGCCCGGGCGCCGGCGGCGTCGCCTTCAGCAGCAGCCAGAGCGCCGGCAGCGTCGCCAGCGCGGCCAGCAGCCACGGGTTGAGGAAGGCGAGCGCGCCGAGGGTCAGCATCAGCGGCGCCCCCCGGCGAGAAGAGCGTAGAGCCAGAGCAGCGCCTTCCGCGGGCTCTCGTCCGTCCGGTGGACGAGCACGCGCCAGCCGCAGCGCCGGGCGAGCCGCTCAAGGTCGGCGCGCCGCTCCGCCAGCCGGTCTCTGTAGGCCTGCTGGAGCCCGCGGGCGCGGTCCGTCTCGAACTTCACGCTGCGGCCGAGCGATTCGAAGATCAGCCGCCCGTCGAAGGGAAAGGTCTCCTCCGCCCGGTCCACCACCTGCACATAGGCGCCGGAAACGCCGGAGGCCGCGGCGTGGATGAGCGCGGGGAAGATCTCGTCCCGCGCGCCCATGAAATCGGAGAGGAACACAGCCTGCCCCCCACGGGCGAAATCCGCACGGGGCGGCGCGCCGAAATCCGGCCGGCTCGCACGCGTCTCGGTGAGGATCGCGCCCATCCGGATCAACTGGCTCTCCCCGCTCGCCGGCCTTGCGGCGTCCGTGCCGAGGAGGCTTACGCGCTCCCCGCCCCGGATCAGCAGCACGCCGAGCGCGAGCGAGAGGAGCGCCGCCCGCTCCGCCTTCGTGCGCACCGCGCCCTCGGAGCGGAAATCCATCGAAAGCGCGTCGTCGCGCCAGATCGAGACGGTCTGCGCCGCCTCCCACTCCATCTCGCGCACGAACATGTGATCGGACCGGGCGGAGCGCCGCCAGTCGACCGACTGGTGCGGGTCCCCCGGCAGCGCCTCGCGGAACTGCCAGAAGGCCTCGCCCGGTCCCGCCCGCTTCCGCCCATGCACCCCGGCGGCCACCGAGGCCGCGAGCCGCTCTGCCTCCGCCAGAAGCGGCGGGAGCGAGCCGGAAATGCGCTCCGCGTCGCGCCGGAGCCAGCCGGCGCCCACCCGTTCGACGGGCTTCGGGGCGGCCGGAACGGCCATCAGGCCGCGTCTTCCGCCGCGCCGAGCGCGCGCGCGGAAAGCGCGTCGATCACCCGCTCGAGGCTGTCGCCCTCCGCCCGCGCGGCGAAGGTGAGCGCCATGCGGTGGACGAGCGCGGGCCGCGCCAGCGCCGCAACGTCGTCGATATCCGGGGCAAGCCGCCCGTCCATCAGCGCCCGCGCGCGGGCGGCGAGCATCAGCGCCTGCGCAGCGCGCGGCCCGGGGCCCCAGTTCACCGCGCGCTCCACAAAATCATAGGCTTCCGCCTCGCCGGGCCGCGCCGACCGGACCAGCCGTAGGATCGCATCCACCACCCGCTCGCCCACCGGCATCCGCCGGACAAGCCGCTGCGCCGCCATCAGCTCCTCCCCGGTGAAGACTGGCGCGGCCGCCGCCTCGCCGAGCGAGGTCGTGGCGATCAGGATCTCCCGCTCCGCCGCCAGCGTCGGATACGTCACGTCGATCTGGAGCAGGAACCGGTCCAGCTGCGCCTCCGGCAGCGGATACGTCCCCTCCTGCTCGATCGGGTTCTGCGTCGCGAGCACATGGAAGGGCGGCGTCAGGTCCCGCCGCTGGCCCGCGATGGTGACGAACTTCTCCTGCATCGCCTGAAGGAGCGCGGATTGCGTGCGCGGGGAGGCGCGG
>JAUHWJ010000112.1 GCA_030424705.1 Alphaproteobacteria bacterium
GCCTTTCAATTCCGCCGGCGTCCCCTCGAACTGCATCCGCCCGTGGCCCATCACATAGACCCGCTGCGCGATGTCGAGCGCGATGGAGAGCTTCTGCTCAACAAGGAGGATGGCGACGCCGCGGCGCGCGATCTCCTTCAGAAGCTCGCCCACCCGCGTCGTCATCTGCGGAGAAAGCCCCTCTGTCGGCTCGTCGATCATGATGAAGTCGGGGTCGCCCATCAGTGTGCGGCACATGGTGAGCATCTGCTGCTCCCCGCCCGAAAGCACGCTCGCCTCCACATCCGCCCGCTCCCGGAGGTTGGAGAAGAGCGCGAACATGTCCTCCATCGACCAGCGGCCCGCGCCATCCTTCTGCCCGGGCTTGAGGCCGAGGACGAGGTTCTGCCGCGTCGTCATGCCGGGGAAGATGTCCCGGTTCTCGGGCACGTAGCCGAGGCCGAGATTGGCGATCTCGAACGGCTTCTTCCCCGCGATCTCCTGCCCCTTGAACATGACCGAACCGACCGGCTCCACCGACCCCATCACCGCCTTGCAGGTGGTCGAGCGGCCGACGCCGTTCCGCCCGAGAAGGGCGACGATCTCCCCCTCCTCCACGTTCATGGTCACGCCCTGGAGGATGTGGCTCTTGCCGTAATAGGCGTGGAGGTCCGTCACCTTCAGCATCTCAATGCTCCGCTTCGAGGGCGGCGCCGAGATAGGCTTCCTGCACCTTCGGATTGGCGCGCACCGCCTCCGGCGTCCCCGTCGCGATGATCTCCCCGTAGACGAGCACCGAGATGCGGTCCGCCAGCCCGAAGACGACGCCCATGTCGTGCTCCACCATCACCAGCGTCTTTCCCTTCGTCACCTCGCGGATGAGGTCGACGATGTAATCCGTCTCCGAATGGCTCATCCCCGCCGTCGGCTCGTCGAGCATGATGACGTCCGCGCCGCCGGCGATGGTGATCCCGATCTCCAGCGCCCGCTGCTCGGCATAGGAGAGCACGCCGGCCGGCAGGTCCCGCCGCGCAGTGAGGTTGATCTGCTCGAGGATCTCCTCCGCCCCCTCGTTCAATTCCCGGCTGCGCGAGACGAGAGACCAGAACGAATACCGATGCCCCTGCGCCCAGAGCAGCGCGCAGCGCACATTCTCGAAGACGGACATCTTCGGGAAGATGTTGGTGATCTGGAAGGAGCGGGAAAGGCCGAGCCGGTTGATCTCGAACGGGGCGAGGCCCGTGAGGTCCTTCCCGTGCAGCCGGATCGCGCCGGATGTCTTCGGGAAGCGGCCGGTGATGAGGTTGAAGAGCGTGGATTTGCCCGCCCCGTTCGGCCCGATGATCGCATGCCGCTCCGCCCGGCCGATGGAAAGGTCCACCCCGCGGATGATCTCCGCCTTGCCGAAGGACTTGCGGAGGCCCTCGAGCTCCAGCGCCGCGCTCATCGCCGCCCCCCCGGCGCCGTGTTCGCCTCGTCCCACGCCGCCTTCAGCCCCGGCGCCCCCCGCCGCGCGAGCCAGAAGCCCGCGGCCGTCACCGCCAGCACCGCCGCCCAGGCGACCGGCGAATGGGACGAGACCTCCATGAAGAAGAGCCCCATCGCCTCATCGCCCGTGGCCGCCTCCCGCGCATGGAACAGCATCTCTGTCGCCCCGGCGAGGCCGAGCCCGCCGATCACGCCGGGCAGGAGCGTCGTCAGATAGGGCTTCACCAGAACCCCCATCTTCCCCAGACGCCACGGCGCCACATGCATGGCGAGGAGCCCGGCAAGTCCGCCGGGGAAGAACATCACCGTCGCCACGAAGATCGCGCCGACATAGAGTTGCCAGAGCTCGGTATGCAGCTTCAGCACCGTCGCCAGCAGCGTGAAGACAATGGCGCCGATGATCGGCCCGAAGAAGAATCCGACGCCGCCGAGGAAGGTGACGAGCAGGATCATGCCGGAAGTGGCGAGGTTCAGGTTCTCTTCCGTCAGGATCTCGTAGTTGATTGCGAAGAGCCCGCCTGCGATGCCAGCGAAGAAGCCCGAGGCGCAGAAGGAATAGTAGCGGACCCAGCGCTGCGAATAGCCGAGGAACTCTGCCCGCTCCGGATTGTCCCGCACAGCATTGGCCATGCGACCGACCGGCGTGCGGGAGAAGAGATACATCAGCGCGGCGGAGAGCATCAGCCAGAACGCCGTGAGATAATAGACCTCGATTTGGTGCAGGAACTCGAAGCCGAAGACCGGAATGCCGTAGGTCCGGTCCCCGCTTACCCCCTCCTCCCCGCCGAAGAACACCACGACGATGACGGAGCAGGCGGCGATCAGCTCGCCGACGCCAAGCGAGATCATGGCGAAGACCGTTCCCGCCTTCCGCGTCGAGAAGGAGCCGATCAGCATCGCGAAGCCGAGGCCGAAGAACCCGCCGAAGAGCGGCAGGAGCGGCAGCGGCATGGTGATGAGGCCGTCCTCCATCCAGTTCATGATGTGGACGCACATGAAGCCGCCGAGGCCCATGTAGACGGCGTGACCGAAGGAGAGCATGCCCCCCTGCCCCAGCAGCATGTTGTAGGCGAGCGCGAAGATGATCGTGATCGCCATCTGGTTCATGATCGTGATGGCGCTGTTGTCCGTGAAGACGAATGGCATGATGGCGAGGAACAGCGCCGCCATCAGCCATGGCGCAAGCACGGCGAGGCTGAGGCCCCCGGCGGCGGGGCGTGCGCGGGTCTGGTCGAGCGAGGTCATACGTCGCGCTTCCCGAAGAGGCCGTAGGGCCGGAAGACGAGCACCATCACCATCAGGAGATAGGGCAGGATCGGCCCGACCTGGGGCAGGGTGAGCGACCAGATATCGCGGAAGAGACTCTCCGAAAGGTCCTCAGGAGGCGTGAAGCCTAGGCCGGTGAGCACGTCCATCATTCCGACGTTGTAGGAGGCGGCGAAGGTCGTCAGCCAGCCGATCAGCAGCGAGGCGACGAGAGCGCCCCAAAGCGAGCCGAGCCCGCCGACGACGATGGTGACGAAGACGATGGAGCCGAGCACAATCGCCATGCCGGGGAACGTGCCGAGCACCGGCCCCGCGATCACCCCCGCCACGCCGGCGAGTGCGGTGCCCACGCCGAAGACCCCCATGAAGATCAGCGGCACGTTATGGCCTAGCGTCTCCACCGTCTGCGGATGCGAGAGCGCGGCCTGGATAATGAGCCCCACGCGGCTCTTCGTTAGAACCAGCAGGAGCCCGATGAAGATCGCCATCGAGATGAAGATCATGAAGACCTTGTAGGCCGGGATCGAATTGCCCGAGATTGAGAAGAGCGCGAAGTTCAGCGCCTCCGGCGCGAGGAAGGGTACCTGCGCGCGGCCCCAGAAGAACTGCACGATCTCCTCGATCAGCAGCGCGAGGCCGAAGGTGAAGATCAGCTCCGGCACATGGCCGTATTTGTGCACCCGGCGGAGCCCGTAGCGCTCCACCAGCGCGCCGAGGACGCCGACGATCAGCGGCGCGATTAGGAGGCCCGGCCAGAAGCCGACCGATTTCGAGATCTGATAGGCGAAATAGGCGCCGAGCATGTAGAAGCTGGCATGGGCGAAATTCAGTACGCCCATCATCGAGAAGATGAGCGTCAGCCCGCTCGACAGCATGAAGAGCAGAAGGCCCGTCACCAGCCCGTCGATCAGGTTGACCAGAACAAGGTCCATCGGCCCGCGCCTCCCCGCCCGGAATGTCTTGAAGGTGGCGCCCGCCCGGGAAGGGCGGGCGCCCGGCGCCTCTTACGGGCGCTCCATCTGGCAGGTCGTGGCGATGTCCGCCGAGGCGTTCTTCACGGTCGATTCGACAACGAGGCCGTACCCCGAATTGTCATAGTCGAAGACGACGCCGTCCTTGGTGTGCTTGAAGATGTGCACGTCCTGAATCAGCTGGTGATCCTCCGGGCGCATGTAGAGTTCGCCGCCCCAGATCGATTCATGCTTCATCCCTTCGAGCGCCTTGCCGACGGCGACGACGTCATCCGCCGTGCCCGCCGCCTCGATCGCCTTCGCCAGCATCTCCACCGTGTTGGCAATGCGAGGCTGGGAGACGTTGCCGTCCGGATACTTCGCCTTGAACGCAGTGACATAAGCGCTCATCCGCTCGGAGGCGGGCGGGTTGATCGCGCCCTCGGAGACAAGGCGGAGAGAGCCGTCGCCGGCGGCGCCGAAGGCGGCCGTGATGCCGTCCGCAGCCGCGTAGTAGGTGAAGATCGGGCCGGTGAAACCGTTCTCAAGAATCGCCTTGCCGAGGCCGAGCATGTCCGTGCCCCAGTTGCCGGTGATCACCGCGTCAGCTCCGGAGGCGACGATCTTGCGGGCATAGGGCGTGAAGTCCTTCACCTTGCCGATCGGGTGCAGTTCGTTGCCGACGATCTCGATATCCGGGCGCTTTTCCGCCAGCATCGCCGTCGCGCCGTCCGCCACCGCCTTGCCAAAGGAATAGTCCTGCCCGATGACGTAGACTTTCTTGATCGCGTCATTGGCGGCGATCACGTCGGTCAGCGCGTCCATCTTGATGTCGGCATGGGCGTCGAAGCGAAAGTGCCAGAAATTGCACTTGTCGTTGGTCAGCGCCGGGTCCACTGCGGAATAGTTGAGGAAGAGCACGCGGCTGTCCGGGTTCCGCCGGTTGTGCTTGTTCACCGCCTCGGTGATCGCGTTGGCGACGCCGGAGGAATTGCCCTGCACGACGAAGCGGATGCCCTGGTCGATGGCGACCTGGAGCTGGATCAGCGATTCCTTCGGGCTCGTCTGGTTGTCGAACGGCACGATCTCGAACGTCTTGCCGCCGAGTACGCCGCCCGCCTTGTTCACCAGCTCCTCGGCGGCGAATTCGTACTGGTGAAGGCCGTTCACGCCGGTGGCGGCGAAGGGGCCGGAGAGCGGATCGATGAAGGCGATCTTGATCGCCTCCGCCGAAGCCGCCGATGCAGCAATCGAAAGCGCGGCGAATACGCCGAGCGAAAGGCGTGAAGCCCGTTTCATGCACAGTCCTCCCAAATTGTCGCGGCGCGGTTCGCCGCGCTTGCCTCTGGATCCCAGATTGCGGCGGAGCGTCGCACAACCGCAGAGAAGGTCAAGCCTTACGCTACGTCCGCAAGTCGCATTTCTCGGCGCCAAGCCTGCACATCTCTGTTGCATTGCAGCATCTTAGCGGTCTCCGGCTCGAAAACTCGCCGCCCCGCGCCGTCAGGTCTGGCGCCGCGGCGCGGCACCGCTCTATCCTCTAGCAAGCCCGAACGAGGAGCCGCCATGAGCGCATTCGACAAGACCCGCCTCGCACGCATCGACGACTGGATGCGCCGCTACGTCGACGCAGGCCGCTTCCCCGGCTCCACCTTCCTCCTTGCGCAGGGCGGCAAGGTCGCGCATCGCGCCTCGGTCGGCTATCGCGACGTCGCGGCGAAGAAGCCCTTTGGCGAAGAGACCGTGGCGCGCATCTATTCGATGACGAAGCCGGTCGTGTCAGTCGGCATCCTCATGCTGATGGAACGCGGGCTCTTCCATCTCGACGCGCCGGTCTCCGCCTTCCTGCCGGAATTCGCCGAGCCCCGCGCGCTCCGCCCCGGCGCGGATAGCATCGACGACGCCGAACCCTGCGCACCCCCGACGCTGCACCAGCTCCTCACCCATACCTCCGGCCTCACCTACGGCTTCAACCCCGGTCCGCTTTCGGAAGCCTATGCGAAGGCGGAGATCAATTTCGGGCCGAGCGCGCCCGTTCCGCTCGCGGATATGACAAAGCGCCTCGCGGGCTTGCCGCTCGCCTTCGCGCCCGGCGCGCGCTGGGAGTATTCCCACGCGACGGACGTGCTCGGGCGGGTAATCGAGGCCGTGGGCGGAAAGCCGCTGGACGAATGGCTGGAGGCCGAGATCTTCGAGCCGCTCGGCATGGTGGACACCGGCTTCGCCGTGCCCGACCGGAAGCTGGACCGGCTGGCGACGCTCTACACCGCGCTGCCCGAGGGCGCCGGCCTCGCGCTCACGCGCATTCAGGACGGCGCGATGCGCGTGGTGGAGACGGCGGAAGGCTCCGCCTGGCGTGCACCCCGCTGCCTTTCGGGCGGCGGCGGGCTCGTCTCCACAATCGACGACTATTTCCTCTTCGCGGAAATGATCCGGAAGGGCGGCGCGCATGACGGCGCGCGGATTCTCTCCCCGGCGACCATCGCCTTCATGCGCCGGAATCACCTGCCGGGGGACATCGCCTCGATGGGCCCGAAGAGCTTCGCCGAAACGGCGATGACGGGCGTTGGCTTCGGCCTCGGCGGCTCCGTGGTGCTTGACCCGGCGCTCTCCCATGCGCCGGGCAGCGTCGGGGACTTCTCGTGGGGCGGCATCGCCTCGACCGTGTTCTGGACCGATCCCGTCCTCGACCTGACGGCGATTTTCCTGACCCAGCTGACGCCCTCCTCCGCCTATCCGGCGCGGCCCGAACTGAAGGCGCTCGTCCACGCCGCCATCGCCTGAGTCGGCCGCAAACGAAAAGGGCCGCCCCGGAGGGCGGCCCTTCGCGACGCACCGAATGCGCCTTACTCGATGATGGTGCCGACGACGCCGGCGCCGACGGTGCGGCCGCCCTCGCGGATGGCGAAGCGGAGGCGCTCCTCCATCGCGATCGGGGCGATGAGGGTGACTTCCATCTTCACGTTGTCGCCG
>JAUHWJ010000113.1 GCA_030424705.1 Alphaproteobacteria bacterium
TACCGAAGACGGTGGCGTGTTCGAGGAGGTCGCCGGCCGCCACCATCTCCGCGAAGCGCTCCGCGCTGACGAAGTGATAATCCGCCCCGTCCCGCTCCCCCGGCCGCGGCGGGCGCGTCGTGGCGGAGACGGAGAAGCCGAGATCGGGCTCCGCCGCGAGGAGCCGGCGGGAGATGGTGCTCTTCCCCGCCCCCGAGGGCGAGGAAAGGATGAAGAGGAGGCCTCGTCGCTGGAGATCCATGCTCATTCGACGTTCTGCGCCTGCTCGCGGAGCTGGTCGATCACGACCTTGAGGTCGAGCCCGATGGCGGTGAGCGCCGCGCTCCCGGCCTTGGAACAGAGCGTGTTCGCTTCGCGATTGAATTCCTGCGTCAGGAAATCCAGCTTCCGGCCGACCGGCCCTTTTGCGGAGAGGAGCGCGCGGGCGGCCTCTACATGGCCCCGGAGTCGGTCCAGCTCCTCCCGCACGTCCGCCTTCACGGCGAGGAGTGCGAGCTCCTGCGCCAGACGCTCCGGCGCGGGCTCCGCGCCGGCATCCTGCAGCCTCGCCACCTTTTCGGCCAGCCGCGCGGGCGCGCCGATCTCCTGCTCGGCGAAGGCCGCCTCCGCCGCATCGGTCAGGGCGGCGATGCGGTCGATCTGCCCGGAAAGCGTCGCAGCAAGTCGCGCGCCTTCCTCCGCCCGCGCCGCGTCGAGTGCGGAGAGGAGCCGGTCGAAAGCGGCGCTGAAGGCGGGGCCGGCCTCCTCGTCCGGCGCCCGCCTCCATCACGAAGCGGAGGCCGAGAATCTCCCCGAGGCTCGCCGGCTGAAGGTCCAGCCCGGCGGCGGCGGCGCGCGCCTCGACGATCTTCGCCGCCGCGATGGCGGCGTCGAGTGCGGCGAGATTGAGCGCAGGCGCGCCCGTCTCTCCCGTCTCGTCCGGCCGGAGCGCGACGGAGACGGAGCCGCGGGCGAGGCGCTTCGCCGAAGCGGCGCGGAACTCAGGCTCCAGCCCCTCGGTCCCCTCGGCGAGGCGGAAGCGCAGCTCCAGCCCCCGCCCGTTCACGCTGCGGGCCTCGAAGCGCCAGCGCCGCCCCCCCGCCTCGAACGCCTCTGCGGCGAATCCCGTCATCGACCGCATAGAGCCGCCCTCCCGATTCCGGGCGCAGGTTATGGCGGAGGCGCGCCCCCGCCAAGAGCGGCGCGGCGGCCCCCGGCGGATGGCACGGCATTTGCGAGGCATTGTCCGCAAAATCCCCGAAAACCGGGGCCCTGGCGAGACGGATGAGGAAAAAGAACATGGACATCATCGGCGGCGGCGATCACTCTGGGGGCCTGTGTTCCGAAACGAAGCGGCATCGCGGGAAACCGAGGGTCGAAATGAAACATCCGGGGTCGGAAGCGCTCTATCACTTCTGGTCCGCGCTCCGCGCAGGTCGTTCCGCGCCCTACAAGGCTGAGGTCACGGCGCAGGGCCTGGGGCGGACCCTTTCTGCCCATGTCTTCATGCTCGAGGCGCTCACGGGCGGCGAGCTGCGCTTCCGCCTCGGCGGCTCCGCGCTCCACGATCTCTTCGGGATGGAGCTTCGCGGCATGAGCGCGCTTTCCGTGATGGAGGGGGAGAGCCGGGCGCGGTTCGCCGACCTCGCGCAGGAAGTGCTCGCCTCCGGCGTCGTCGGCGTCCTTTCGGGCGAGGCCGTGGCCGCTGATGGACAGGCGGTCGGGATCGAGATCGTCCTCGCCCCGCTCCGCAGCGATTTCGGGCGGATGGACCGGCTGCTCGGCGCCGTCCACACGCTCGACGGCGCGCGCGACATTTCGCCCGCAGCGCGGCGCTGCCGTCTCTCCGAGGGCTCGATCCGCGGCCACGCCGCGCCGGAGGCGCCGGCGGCGGCCCTGCCGGGCTTCGCCGAGGCGCCGGCGGGCTTCGCCGGCAAGAAACCCGAACTGCGCGTCGCAGGCGGCGCATCCACCCCTGCTCCGCGCCGCGGTGTCCGGCGGCGCGATCATCTGCGGGTCGTGAAGGGCTGAAGCCTCAGCCGCCCATCGCGCCGGAGAGGGCGGCCGTCAGGTCGCCATAACCGGTGAATCGGCGCCGGTATTCGAGCCCGAGCCGCCGCGCCGCCTCCTCCGCCTTCGCATCCAGAGCGGGATCATTCGTCTGCGCCAGATAGATCAGCGCCTCGTAATTGCCGAAGAGCATGTCCCGCAACTGCGGATGCCGGTCCAGCCCCATAGGCCGCCAGACGAAGGCGTCGAACTGGCGGACAAGAAAATCGGTGAGATAGAAGGCCCGCATCTCCTCGTCGCCCCGCGCCGCGAAGGCCTCGTTCCCGTCAAAGAAGCTGTAGCAATGGGGGCCGGCGATCCGCTCCACCCCCTCGTCCTCGCACATCCGGTCCAGCATCCCGCCCGTGCCGCAATCGGCGTAGAGGACATAGATGCGCCGGTGCCCGCCCGCCCGGCCTTTCGCCACCGCCTCACGCACCGCGCCGGGGATCTTCTCGGGAAAGAGATGCAGCTTCGCGGGCAGGCAGACGAGATCGAGATGCGCCCAGCCGTTCAACCGCTTCAGCGCCAGCACCTCATGCGCCAGCGCGCCGCAGGCGATGATGAGGAGCCGGCCCTCGCCTGCCGGCTCCGAAAGGTCGAGCCCGGTTTCGGTCAGCGCCTTGTCGCTGACCGGGGCGGTCAAGCCGGGGCCCGGTTGTGCTTGCGGGCGACGAGGCTCTTCGCCGTCTCCACCGCCACCGCGGCGTCCCGGCAATAGGCGTCGGCGCCGATGGCCTTGCCGAATTCCTCGTTGAGCGGCGCGCCGCCGACGAGGATGATGAAATCCTCCCGCATCCCTTTCTCGACCAGCGTGTCGATCACGACCTTCATGTAGGGCATGGTCGTGGTGAGGAGGGCGGACATGCCGAGGATGTCCGGCTTTTCCCGCTCCAGCGCCTCGAGGTATTTCTCGACCGCGTTGTTGATGCCGAGGTCGGTGACCTCGAAGCCCGCGCCCTCCATCATCATGGCGACGAGGTTCTTGCCGATGTCGTGGATGTCGCCCTTCACCGTGCCGATCACCATGCGGCCGAGGCGTGGCGCGCCCGTCTCGATCAGGAGCGGCTTCAGGATCGCCATGCCGCCCTTCATCGCGTTTGCGGCGAGAAGCACCTCGGGGACGAAGAGGATGCCGTCCCGGAAGTCGATGCCGACGATCCGCATCCCCTCCACCAGCGCCTTGGTGAGGATGTCATAGGGCGTCCAGCCGCGTTCAAGGAGGATGTTAACGGCCTCCTCGATCTCCTCCTTCAGACCGTCATAGAGATCGTCGTGCATCTGCTGCACGAGTTCGTCGTCGTCGAGCTCGGAGAGGATGATCTCTTCGTCGTCGTCTGCGGCCATGTCTCGCCCCTTCGGCTCCGGGCGGCGCGCCCGATACCCCGCCTCAATCTACGGATATGATGCGCTTCGCGCAGCGAATGGCGACTTCGCGATGCGACAAAACGACAGATGCCTCAGCCGCGCCGCCTCCGGCCCTCGCGCTTCGCCGGCGCGCCGGCGGAGCCGTCGTCCGCAGAGGTGAAGGCGCCGAGCTTGGCCTCGACCTCGTCGAGCGTGGGCCGACGCCCGCCCGGCGGCGTCGTCTCCAGCGCGCGGCGCATGGCGGCGATGTGCTCCGGCTTCGAGCCGCAGCAGCCGCCGATGATCCGCGCGCCCGAATCGCGGGCGAGGAGCGCGTAATCCGCCATCAGCTCCGGCGTGCCGGAATAGACGATGGCGCCGTCCTGATAGGAAGGGATGCCGGCGTTCGCCTTCGCGATCAGCACCGCGTCCGGCGCCGCGGCGGAGAGGCCGAGCAGCGTCCGCACAAGGTCGGAGGCGCCGGTGCCGCAATTGGCTCCGAAGGCGATGGGCGCCTTGGGCAGCATCGGCGCGATGCCGGCATAGCCCGGCGGGGTGACGCCCATCATGGTCCGCCCCGCCGTGTCGAAGCTCATCGTGCCGCAGAAGGGCGCGCCGAGCCGCGCCGCCGCCTCCGCCGCCGCGCGCATCTCCTCCTCGGAGGAGATCGTCTCGGCCCAGAGCACGTCCGCCCCGCCGTCAAGGAGGCCGCGCGCCTGCTCCTCGAACATCTCCACGGCCGCCTCGTGCGTCAGCGGCCCGACCGGTTCCAGAAGCTCGCCCGTGGGCCCCATCGAGCCCGCGACGATGACGGGCCGCCCCGCCCGGTCCGCCTCCGCCCGCGCCAGCTCCGCGGCGCGGCGGTTGAGCTCATAGGCGCGGTCCTGATGGTTGTGGAGCTTCAGCCGCGCGCGCGTGCCGCCGAAGGAATTGGTGAGGATGAGGTCCGAACCCGCCTCGATGAAGCTGCGATAAAGCGCGCTGATCCGTTCCGGGTGGTCGACGTTCCAGAGCTCGGGAGGCTCCCCCGCCTCCAGCCCCATCGCGAACAGGTTCGTCCCCGTCGCGCCGTCGGCCATCAGCCAGGGGCGGATTTCGAGGAGTTTCGAAAGGGCGTCGGTCATGATCGTCTCGCTTTGTTGCGGTGCGAGACAATAGGCGCATCGGCGCGGTATGCAAAGGGGGCCGCTCGGCGCGGCCCCCCGATGCGCCGTCAGACCACGCCGAAGGCGAGCATGGCGTCGGCGACCTTCTTGAAGCCGGCGATGTTGGCGCCCTTCACATAGTCGACATAGCCGTCCGGCTCGGAGCCGTGGCGGACGCAGGCGTCATGGATGTCGTCCATGATCTTCCGGAGCGCGAGGCGCAGGTCCTCCTCCGTGCGGTGGAGCCGGGCGGAGTTCTGGCTCATCTCGAGGCCCGACATGCCGACGCCGCCGGCGTTGGAGGCCTTGCCCGGCGCATAGAGGATCCGGGCGTCGTGGAAGGCGGCGATGGCCTTCATGTCGCAGGGCATGTTGGCGCCTTCCGAGACCGCCTTGCAGCCGTTCTTCAGCAGCGTCTTCGCGTCGTCCCCCAGAAGTTCGTTCTGCGTGGCGCAGGGCAGGGCGACGTCGCAGGGGACGCCCCAGGGCGTCTTGCCCTCGTGATATTCGCCGCCGAATTCCGCGACATAGGCGGAGATGCGGGCGCCGCGCTGCTTCTTGTGCTCCTTCACCCAGTCGATCTTCTCCTGCGTGAACCCGTCCGGGTCGAAGATGAAGCCGCCGGAATCCGAAAGCGTCACCGGCTTGCCGCCGCGATGAAGGATCTTCTCCGCCGCATGGGTGGCCACGTTGCCGGAGCCGGAGACCACCGCCGTCTTGCCCTCGATCTCCTGCCCGATGTGGTGGAGCATGTCCTCGAGGAAATAGACCGCGCCGTAGCCTGTCGCCTCCGGCCGCATCAGCGAGCCGCCATATTCGAGGCCCTTGCCGGTCAGCACGCCCTCGAAGCTGTTCGTGATGCGCTTGAACTGCCCGAACATGTAGCCGATTTCCCGGCCGCCCACGCCGATATCGCCCGCCGGCACATCGATGTTCGCGCCCACATGGCGGTAGAGCTCGGTCATGAAGCTCTGGCAGAAGCGCATGATCTCATGCTGGCTCTTGCCCTTCGGGTCGAAATCCGCGCCGCCCTTGCCGCCGCCCATCGGCAGGCCCGTGAGCGAATTCTTGAAGGTCTGCTCGAAGCCGAGGAACTTCAGCACGCCCTGGTTGACCGAGGGGTGGAAGCGGATGCCGCCCTTGTAGGGCCCGATCGAATTGTTGAACTGGACGCGGTAACCGCGGTTGACCTGCACTTCGCCGTTGTCGTCCGCCCAGGTGACGCGGAACGAGATGATGCGGTCCGGCTCCGCCATGCGCTCCAGCACCTTGATCTTCTCGTAGACCGGGTTGGCGTTGATGAACGGGATCACCGTTTCGGCGACCTCGTGCACCGCCTGATGGAATTCGGTCTCGCCCGGGTTGCGGGCGACGACCCAATCCATGAAGTCGCTCAGATTGACAGCCATTGCGTTTCCCCTGCTTCTCCGGCGGCCGTTCTCGGCGCGCCCTTGTCATAGCGGGGGAACCGTGCGCCCCGCCGCACGCGCGGGTCAAGCGGGTTCCTGCCTCCGGTGGGCTCCGGCCTGTGCGTTCCTGCACGATATCGGCCATCCTCCCGCCGTTTCGGGGGCTTGAAGCGGACATGTTTCGCGATGATTATGAAAACTTAAGAATATGCGGGCCTTGTGGGCGAAGCGCGACAGGATCGGGAGGGGCGGATGGCTCTGACATTGCGGCTGGCGGGGCTTGGGGTCGCCGGCTTCCTGCTGGCCGGCTGCGCCGTTCCTCCGCTCGACCCCACCGTGGAGCTGAAGGGCGCCGGGCCCGGCGCGGCCGGCTGGTCGCTGAACGAGGTGCGCGTCTCCATCCCCGAGGCGATGCCCGTTTCGGATGATCCCGGCGTCCGCTATCCGTCGCCGGACACGCTCGTCTGGTGGGGCGATCCGCCGGGCGACCGGAAGGCGCAGGTCGCCGCCCTGCTGGCCGATGCGGCGCGGGAAGGCGCGACCCCGGCGATGACCGGCTCGCGGCCGGTGGATCTGACCCTCGCGGTGATCCAGTTCCATGCAATGACGCCGAAGGCGCTGGCGACGGACATCCAGCTCGGCGTTCACGAGATGCGGTTCGACCTCGGGGTGCGCGATGCGGCGACGGGGGAAATCCTCGCCTTTGAATCCAACGTG
>JAUHWJ010000114.1 GCA_030424705.1 Alphaproteobacteria bacterium
CCTCGATCTCCGGCTTCACGCCGAGCGCGGTCATCATCCGGCCCATCGCGCGGAGCATGCCGGGCGTGTTCACCATGACGTAATCCGCCTCGGCGAAGTTCATGGTGCCGCAATCGAGCGTCGCGATCTCGGGCCGGCACTGCTTCACGTGCTCGACGCGGGCCGCGGCGCCGGCCATGTCCGTCGCGCCCTCGACCGGGGGCAGGGGCCGCTCCGGCGGGCCGAGCACGAGGTCGCCGCCCATGCCCGCGGTGAGGTTCAGCACCACATCCACCTCCGCCTCGCGGATGCGCTGCGTCACCTCGCGGTAGAATTCGAGCTTCCGCGAAGGCTTCCCCGTCTCCGGGTCGCGCACATGGCAATGGACGATGGCCGCCCCCGCCTTCGCCGCGTCGATCGCGCTCGCCGCGATCTCGGCCGGCGAGCGCGGGACATGCGGGCTCCGGTCCTGCGTCCCGCCCGAGCCGGTGATGGCGCAGGTGATGACGACCTCTCTGTTCATGGTCAGCGGCATGGGCTCTCCCCTCGATTCGGGCGGAGCCTAGCCTTGGGCGAAACCGCCGTCACGCGGGATCGCGCGGTTTTCCCTTGCCATGTCGGGAACGGGGGTTAACGCTGACGGCTCCGGCGCGCCGTTGCGGGCGCGTCGCTTCAGGCGGGGGCCTATGAAGCTGATCTTCGGCGTGATCTTTCAGCGCCTGGCGCTGAGCTTGGTGACGATCTTTCTCGTCTCCATCGTGATCTTCTCCTCCGTCACGCTCCTGCCCGGCGACTTCGCGAAGTCCATCCTCGGCCAGTCGGCGACGCCGGAGACTGTCGCCGCCTTCCAACGCGAACTCGGGCTAGACCGTCCGCCGGTCGAACGCTACCTGGAATGGATCGGCCGCGTCGCGCAGGGCGATCTCGGGGACAGTTTCGCCAGCGGCGCCGGCTATCAGCGCTCCGTGGCGGAGGTGATCGGCCCGCGGCTCGGCAACACGCTCTTCCTCGCCGCCATCACCGCGGTCATCGCCGTCCCCCTCGCCCTCGCGCTCGGCGTCGCCGCCGCGCTCTACCGGAACAGCTGGTTCGACCGGACGGTGAACGCGACCTCGCTCTCCACCATCTCCTTCCCGGAATTCTTCGTCGCCTACATCCTGATGCTGATCTTCGCCGTCAATCTCCGGCTCCTGCCGAGCCTCGCCAATGTCGGGCCGGAGACGCCGCTGGACGAGCGCCTCGTGAAGACCCTCCTGCCCGCGATGACGCTCGCGCTCGTCATCATCGCGCACATGCTGCGGATGACGCGCGCCTCGATCATCGCGCTCCTCGCCAGCCCCTATGTGGAGATGGCGCGGCTCAAGGGCGTCTCCCGCCGCCGCGTGATCCTGAAGCACGTTCTGCCGAACGCCTGGGCGCCCATCGTCAACATCATCGCCTTCAACCTCGCCTATCTCATCGTCGGCGTCGTGGTGGTGGAGGCGGTGTTCGTCTATCCGGGCGTCGGGCAGCTGATGGTCGACTCGGTGCAGACGCGGGACATTCCGGTGGTGCAGGGCTGCGCGCTGATCTTCGCGGCGACCTATATCTTCCTCAACCTCGCGGCGGACGTGATCGCCATCGCGACCAACCCGCGCATCCTGCACCCGCGATGACCGACGCGCCCGCATCCGCCGCCGCGGCCGTCGCCGCCGTGCCGCCGAAGCGGACGGCCTGGCGCCGTCTTCGCAAGGCGCCCTTCACGGCGTGGTTCGGCTTCGCCGTCATCCTCTTCTATGCCGTCCTCGCCCTCTTCGCCCCCGCCATCGCCCCGCATGGCGAGAGCCAGACCTTCGACATTCCCTACGATGTCTGGGCGGTGGAGCCGCGGCTCGTCTGGGCCGATCTCGGCCCGCTCTCGCTGCCCTACTGGCTGAATTTCGAGGCGACGGGCTCGATGCACTGGCTGGGGACGGACCAGATCGGGCGGGACATGCTCTCCCGCCTCATCTACGGCGCGCGGAACACCGTGGGCATCGCGCTCGTCACCACGCTCCTCGCCTTCTTCATCGGCGGGACGCTCGGCATCCTCGCCGCGGTCGTCGGCAAGGGCTGGTTCGAGATCGTGCTGAACCGGGCGGTGGACGTGCTGATGGCGATTCCCTCGCTCATCTTCGCGCTGATGCTGCTCTCCACTTTCGGCTCCTCGCTCCTCAACCTCGTCCTCATCATCGCCGTTCTGGACGCGACGCGCGTCTTCCGCCTCGCCCGCGCCGTCGCGATGAACGTCGCGGTCATGGAATATGTCGAGGCGGCGCGGCTCAGGGGGGAGGGGCTCGCCTGGATCATGCGGAAGGAGATCCTGCCGAACGTCATGCCCCCGCTCGTCGCCGAATTCGGCCTCCGCTTCTGCTTCGTCTTCCTCACCATCGCCGCGCTCAGCTTCCTCGGCGTCGGCATCCAGCCGCCTCTGGCGGACTGGGGCTCGATGGTGCGGGAGAATGCGACGCTCATCACCTATGGCGACATCACGCCGCTCCTGCCCGCGGGCGCCATCGCGCTCCTCACCATCGGGGTGAACTTCGTGGTGGACTGGTTCCTGAACGAGACGAGCGGGCTCCGCGATGGCCAGTAACCCCCCGCCGAAGCCGGGCGATCCGGTCCTGCTGGACATTCGCGACCTCCGGATCGAGGGGGAGAGCGAGGATGTCTGGTCCCCCATCGTCAAGGGCGTTTCGCTGAAGGTGAAGCGGGGCAGGGTGCTCGGCCTCATCGGGGAATCCGGCGCAGGCAAGTCCACCATCGGCATCGCCGGCATGGGCTATGTGCGGGGCGGCTGCCGCTTCACCGGCGGGGAGATCTGGTTCGACGGGGTGAACCTCCGCACGCTGAACGAACGCCAGCTCGACCGGATGCGCGGAAACCGCGTTTCCTATGTCGCGCAATCCGCCGCCGCCGCCTTCAACCCCGCCTGGCGGCTGATGGACCAGATCGTGGAGGTCGCGCTCATCCACGGCGTCATGAACCGGGCGGAGGCGGAGCGCCGCGCCGTGGAGCTCTTCCGCAAGCTGAAGCTGCCTGAGCCGGAGACGATCGGCCGCCGCTATCCGCATCAGGTCTCGGGCGGCCAGCTCCAGCGGGCGATGACGGCGATGGCCCTCGCCCCCCGGCCCGATCTCGTCGTCTTCGACGAGCCGACGACGGCGCTCGACGTGACGACGCAGCTCGACGTCCTCGCTGCCATCAAGGAGGCGATCGAGGACGAGGGCGCGGCGGCGATCTACATCACGCACGACCTCGCCGTGGTGAGCCAGATCGCGCACGAGATCATGGTGCTCCGCCACGGCGAGACGGTCGAATGGGGGCCGACGGAGGAGATCATCTCCCGCCCGAAGAAGCCCTACACGCAGGCGCTCGTCTCCCTCCGCGCCTTCCGGAAGGAGGAGGCGCCGCCCGCCCCGCCCGCCCCGCTCCTCTCGGTGGAGGGGGTGACGGCGGCCTATGGCGGCGCGGTCACGGTGCTTCATGACGTGTCGCTCGCGCTGGAGACGGGCAAGACGCTGGCCATCGTCGGCGAGTCGGGCTCCGGCAAGTCCACCATGGCGCGGGTCGTTACCGGGCTTCTGCCGCCCGTCTCCGGCGCCGTCCGCTTCGCCGGCGCCGCCCTGCCGCCGCGGCTGAAGGACCGGACGAAGGACCAGCTCCGCGACCTCCAGCTCATCTACCAGATGCCGGATGTGGCGATGAACCCGCGCCAGACGGTGGAGGAGATCATCGGCCGCCCGCTCACCTTCTATTTCGGGACGAAGGGCGCGGAGCGGGCGCGGCGCGTCCACCAGCTTCTGGACCAGATCGAACTCCCCCGCGCGCTCGCGACCCGGCTGCCGACGGAGCTTTCCGGCGGGCAGAAGCAGCGCGTCTGCATCGCCCGCGCCCTCGCCGCGAAGCCGAAGCTCATCATCTGCGACGAGCCGACCTCCGCGCTCGACCCGCTGGTGGCCGAGGGCATCCTCCGCCTCCTCGTCGGGCTCCAGCGGGAGGAGGGGCTCTCCTACCTCTTCATCACGCATGACATCGCGACCGTCCGCGCCATAGCGGACGAGGTGGCGGTGATGTTCAAGGGCCGCGTCGTGCGCTCCGGGCCGCTGGAGACGGCGCTCGCTCCGCCCTTTGACGACTATACCGATCTTCTGCTCAAATCCGTGCCGGAGATGACCCCCGGCTGGCTGGAAGGCGCCCTCGCCTCCCGCCGCATGGAAGGGGCGGGGCAATGACCGACGGGCCGGAAAGAGCCCGCCTGAACGACGACTGACCCAACAAGGAGAGACGACACATGATCGACCTGAAATCCATAGGCCTCGGCTGGATGCGGAAGGAGGCGGCCTCGGGCCGCATGTCCCGCCGCGAATTCATCCAGATAGCGGGCGCCGCCGGCGTCACCGTCGCCGCGGCGGACTTCATGTTCGCGAAGGCCGCCAAGGCTGCGCCGAACAAGGGCGGGCACTTCATACAGGCGCTCACCGGCGGCGGCACGAAGGACGTGCTCGACCCGGCGCAGACGCTCGACAGCTACATGATCAACGTGAGCTTCGGCCAGCTCCGCAACAACCTGACGGAGATCGCGCCGGACGGATCGCTGATCGGCGAACTTGCGACAGAATGGGAGGGGCTCGACGGCGGCAAGCGCTGGGTCTTCGCGATCCGCACCGGAGTCACCTTCCACAACGGCAAGTCGCTGACGCCGGAAGACGTCGTCGCCTCCTTCAACCACCATCGCGGCCCGGATTCGAAATCCGCCGCCTCCGGCCTCGTGAAGCAGATCGTCGACGTGAGGGCCGACGGCGGCAACGTCGTGTTCGAGCTTGAGGCCGGCAACGCCGACTGGCCCTTCATCGTCTCCGACTATCACCTCGTAATCTGCCCCGCGAACGCGGACGGGACGATGGACTGGCAGTCGGGCACGGGCACCGGCTCCTACAAGCTCGAAAGCTTCGAGCCGGGCGTGAACACCCGTGTCATCCGGAACGAGAACTACTGGAAGGAAGGCCGCGCGCATTTCGACAGCGCGGAGAACCTCTTCATCCCCGACGCCGGCGCCCGCGCCAACGCCCTTATCACCGGGAGCCTCCACGCCTATTCCAACCTCGACCTGAAGACGGTCGGGCTGATGGGCCGGGACCCGAACATCCAGATCTTCCCGATCACCGGCAACAAGCACGCCGTCCTGCCGATGCATGTCGACACGGCCCCCTTCGACAATCTCGACGTCCGGCTCGCTCTCAAATACGCCATCAACCGGGAGGAGCTTGTCAGCAAGATCCTCCGCGGCCAGGGCGAAGTCGGCAATGACAGCCCGATTGGCCCGGCAAACGCCTACCGCGCCACGCCGGAAGAACTGCCGCAGCGGCCCTATGACCCGGACAAGGCGAAGTTCCACCTCAAGAAGGCCGGGATGGACAGCCTGAAAGTCCAGCTCAGCCTCGCCGACACCGCCTTCGAGGGCGCGATCGACGCGGGCTCGCTCTATGCCGAGTCGGCGAAGCCCGCCGGGATCGAGATCGAGGTCGTGCGCGAGGCGGAGGACAGCTACTGGGACAATGTCTGGCTCAAGAAGCCCTGGTGCGGCGGCTACTGGGGCGGCCGGCCGACCGAGGACTGGATGTTCAGCCAAGTCTATCAGGCCGGGGCGGACTGGAACGAGACGAAATGGGCCAATCCGCGGTTCAACGAGCTTCTCATCCAGGCCCGCTCCGAACTCGACGAGAAGAAGCGCCGCGACATGTATGTCGAGATGCAGATCATCTGCTCCGAAGACGGCGGCGCGCTGATCCCGATCTTCATGGCCTACACGCACGCGGCCTCGACGAAGATCGCCCTGCCGGACCAGATCGCCAACAACTGGGAGCTCGACGGCCACAAGAACGTCGAGCGCTGGTCGATGGCGTAAGAGACCGGGCCGGGGCGCGCGCCGCCCCGGCCCCCTACCTTGGGAGCGCGGCGGCGATCCAGCCCGCAAGGGCCGCCGCCGCCTCCCCCTCTCCGACGCGGATGAAATAGCTCCACCGGCACGGGATCGAGAGCGCGAAGGGCCGCACCAGCCGCCCCGAGGCGAGCGCGGAGGCCGCGGTCAGCGAGTCCCCGAGCGCGACGCCCTGTCCCGCCTCCGCCGCCGCCTGAACCATCGGCATGTCGGACAGGACGATCCCGCCCCGCGGGTCCGCCCCTTCCGCCCCCGAAGCCTGCAGCCATCTCTCCCAGTCCACCGGCGTCACGAGATGGAGCAGCGTGAGCCGCGCGAGGTCCGAGGCGCGGCGGAGCCCCGGCTCCGCGTTCAGGAGCGAGGGCGCGCAGACCGGGAAGAGCGAGACGCGCTTGAGGAGCCGCGCGCCCGGCGGCATCTCCGCCGCCTCGCCGAAGCCGATCTCCACATCCGCCGCCCCGTCGCTCATCCGCCCGAGCCGGCGGGAGGCGGAGACCTGCAGCGCGATCTCCGGATGGAGCGCGCGGAACCCGCCGAGCCGCTCCGCGAGCCAGAGCGCGCCGAAGCCGGGCGGGCAGGCGAGCCGCAGCTCGCCCGAAAGCGGCGCCTCCTCCGCCGCGGCCCGCCGGAGGATCGCCAGCGCCCGCCGCGCCTCCGCCGCATAGAGCCGCCCCCGCGCCGTCATCCGCACGCCGCGCCCGTCCG